>CAUQXM010000007.1:0-50415 GCA_963522215.1 uncultured Streptococcus sp.
CTTCATCCAATTTCAAAAGATTGACAATTGGCAATCCCTTAGCAGTACGGCCATATTCAGGAATTTCATAGCCTTTCAGGCGATAGACACGTCCTTTATTTGTAAAGAAGAGTAGGTGATCATGGGTGCTAGTTGACACTAACTCACGAACAAAATCATCATCCTTAACACCTGTACCTTGAACACCACGACCACCACGTTTTTGAGCGGTGAACTCAGCTTGGTCGAGACGTTTGATGTATCCCTTGTTAGAAAGTGTAATCAAGACATCCGTTTCTTCAATCAAATCCTCATCTTCGAGGCTTAAGACTTCACCGACCATCAATTCCGTACGACGTTGGTCACCAAACTTACGCTTGACTTCGTCTAATTCATCTTTGATGATTTGAGAAACACGTTCTGGTTTAGCAAGAATATCTGCTAAATCCGCAATCAGAGCCAAGAGATCATCATACTCAGACTGAATCTTATCGCGTTCCAAACCTGTCAAACGACGAAGACGCATATCAAGGATGGCCTGACTTTGACGTTCAGAAAGCTTAAACTTACTCATCAACTCAGCTTGTGCTTCCGCATCTGTTTCACTAGCACGAATGATACGAATCACTTCATCGATATGGTCTAGTGCGATCAAGAGACCTTCTAAAATATGAGCACGTGCTTCCGCCTTTTCCTTATCAAAACGTGTACGACGAACAACCACTTCTTTTTGGTGCTCGATATAAGCATCCAAAATCTGACGAAGAGACAAAATCTTCGGTACCCCATTTTGAATCGCCAACATATTAAAACCAAAGTTAGTTTGCATCTGGGTCATCTTGAAAAGATTGTTGAGGATAACATTGGCTGAGGCATCGCGCTTAACTTCGATAACAAATCGAACACCTTCACGGTTTGACTCATCACGTACTGCTGTTATTCCCTCAATGCGTTTTTCCTGAACCAAACGAACAATATGCTCATGTACCTTGGTTTTATTTACCATGTATGGAAATTCTGTTACAACGATTCGTTCACGGCCAGTCTTAGTTTCTTCGATTTCAGTACGAGAACGAAGGACAATCGATCCTTTACCTGTTTCATAAGCCTTATGAATACCTGATTTCCCCATAACAAGAGCACCAGTTGGAAAATCTGGTCCAGGTAAGACTTCCATCAAGTCCTTAGTGGTCACTTCAGGATTGTCCATAACTAACTTCACTGCATCAATGGTTTCACCCAAGTTATGAGGTGGAATATTGGTTGCCATCCCAACCGCAATACCAGTTGCTCCATTAACCAAAAGGTTAGGAAAGCGCGCTGGCAAGACCAAGGGTTCACGTTCATTGGCATCATAGTTATCAACGAAATCAACTGTATTTTTGTTAATATCACGAAGCATTTCCAGAGCAATCTTGCTCATGCGTGCCTCGGTGTAACGCTGGGCGGCAGCACCATCACCATCCATGGAACCAAAGTTTCCATGGCCATCGACAAGCATGTAACGGTAGCTCCACCATTGAGCCATACGGACCATGGCTTCATAGATAGAGGAATCCCCGTGTGGGTGATATTTACCCATGACATCCCCTGTAATACGAGCTGATTTTTTATGGGGTTTGTCTGGAGTAACTCCCAATTCATTCATTCCGTATAGAATCCGACGGTGAACGGGTTTTAAGCCATCTCGAACATCAGGAAGGGCCCGCGCAACGATAACACTCATGGCATAATCGATAAAGCTGGTCTTCATCTCCTTTGTCAGATTGACATTCACTAAATTTCTATCCTGCATTAATAAATGCCTCATTTCACTATTAGTAATTAACTATATTATACCATAATGTCCTCTATATTTCAGGTATCTAAAATCGCTAAAACGTTTACATCAAGAACTGCAAAGCATATCCGTGACAAAGCTTTTTAAAAGTGATAAAATTAAAATAACTGGGGAAATCCCTGAATAAAATTAAGGAGATGTTTAGAATAATGACTTCAACTAAACAACACAAAAAAGTTATCCTTGTCGGTGATGGTGCTGTAGGTTCTTCTTACGCATTTGCACTTGTTAACCAAGGAATTGCACAAGAGCTTGGAATTATCGAAATTCCACAATTACACGAAAAAGCTGTTGGTGATGCGCTTGACCTTAGCCACGCCCTTGCCTTCACTTCACCTAAAAAAATCTACGCTGCTCAATACTCTGACTGTGCAGACGCTGACCTTGTTGTTATCACTGCAGGTGCTCCTCAAAAACCAGGTGAAACTCGTCTTGACCTTGTAGGTAAAAACCTTGCTATCAACAAATCAATCGTAACACAAGTTGTTGAATCAGGTTTCAAAGGTATCTTCCTTGTTGCTGCTAACCCAGTTGACGTCTTGACTTACTCAACTTGGAAATTCTCTGGATTCCCTAAAGAACGTGTTATCGGTTCAGGTACTTCACTTGACTCAGCTCGTTTCCGTCAAGCACTTGCTGAAAAAATCGGTGTTGATGCTCGTTCAGTCCATGCCTACATCATGGGTGAACACGGTGACTCTGAGTTTGCTGTTTGGTCTCACGCTAACGTTGCAGGTGTTAAATTGGAACAATGGCTACAAGCTAACCGTGACTTAGATGAAGCTGACCTTGTAGAACTTTTCATCTCAGTTCGTGACGCTGCTTACTCAATCATCAACAAAAAAGGTGCTACATACTACGGTATCGCTGTCGCCCTCGCTCGTATCACAAAAGCAATCCTTGACGACGAAAATGCAGTCCTTCCACTTTCTGTATTCCAAGAAGGTCAATACGGTGTTGAGAACGTCTTTATCGGTCAACCAGCTATCGTTGGTGCACACGGTATTGTTCGTCCAGTAAATATCCCATTGAACGACGCTGAAACACAAAAAATGCAAGCATCTGCTAAAGAATTGCAAGCTATCATTGACGAAGCATGGAAAAACCCAGAATTCCAAGCTGCTTCTAAAAACTAATTTAGATAGAAATAACTCCTTGACTCATCAGGGAGTTATTTTTTATCTCTATCTTAACTAAACATTTTATGAAGTTTATGTAAAAAACAACATAACTTTAAAAGCTATCATGTCACAGTTTGGGCATAAATCCGAAAAACCACCAATTAGATCTATACTCACGTTACAAAAGGTCTGGAGTAAGCAGTGCTTGACGCACTTGATACTGTCGCATTAAATCGAAAGTAAAAAGTTTTGCCCCATTTTTGCCCCATGGACAAAAAAAGCCCATCATACAGGCTAGAAAGCTTAATATGATAGGCTTTTTATTTTAATTAACGTACTGTGCGGATACGCATTGTGTTTGTACGTACAGCTTCTCCAAGTGGTACACCAGCTACGATAACGATATCATCACCAGATTGTACAAGACCTGCTTCAACTGCTTTACGTTCAGCAATTTCAAACATATCGTCAGTTGATGATGGAGCATCTGTCAACATTGGGATAACACCCCAGTTCAACATCAATCCACGTTCTGTCAATTCGTCGAATGTCAATGCCAAGATATCAGCATTTGGACGGTATTTAGAGATCAAACGTGCAGTGTGACCTGTCTTAGTAAGAGTTACAACCAATTTAATGTCCATTGAGTTAGTAGCATCTTTAACAGCTGAAGCCATTACTTCTGTCTTAGAGTTACGTTCAAATGAATCTGAGTTCAAACGTCCGTATTCGTTAAGAAGAGTTTGAGCGTTCTTATCGATTGTAGCCATTGTAGTTACTGACTCAAGTGGGTATTTACCGTTTGCAGACTCACCTGAAAGCATTGTTGCGTCAGTTCCATCGATAACAGCGTTAAATACGTCTGATACTTCTGAACGAGTTGCACGTGGTTTTTCAGTCATTGTTTCAAGCATGTTTGTTGCAGTGATAACAACTTTACCTGCAGCATTGACTTTAGTGATGATCATTTTTTGGTAAACTGGAACCATTTCGAATGGTACTTCGATACCCATGTCACCACGAGCGATCATGATACCATCAGCAGCTTCGATGATTTCATCCAAGTTATCGATACCTTGTTGGTTTTCGATTTTAGCGAACAATTGAACATGTCCATTTCCAGTTTCTTCACAGATTGCACGAACTTCGTTCACATCTTTTGCAGTACGTACGAATGAAATCGCGATGAAGTTGATACCTTGTTCAAGACCGAAACGGATATCGTCGTTATCACGTTCAGCAAGTGCTGGGAAAGGAATTTTAGTGTTAGGGATATTTACACCTTTTTGTTTAGCAATAACACCGTCATTTTCCACTTCAACTTCAAATTCACGAGTTGAATCATCTTTAGCAACAACGAGAAGACCAAGTTTACCATCGTCAATCAAAACTTGACGACCAACTTCAACATCATCATAGATATCAAGAGCGCCAGCAACGTTCAATGCGATTACATCACGAGTTGATTTGATTCCTTGTTTAGTTGCAACACGGATTTTTTCACCAGTTGTGTAAGAGTACTCTTTTGCATCTCCTTCAAACAATTCAGTACGGATTTCTGGTCCTTTTGTATCAAGAAGGAAACCAACTTTTTTACCTGCAAGTTTTTCAGCAAGTTTAACAGTTGCCATACGCTCACCTTGTTCTTGGTGGTCACCGTGTGAGAAGTTGAAACGGAATGTGTTAGCACCAGCTTCAATCAATTTAGCAATGTTTTTAGCTGAAGCTTCAACATCAAGTTTTTCACCCCAGTATCCGTCATCACCGAATTTTTTACCACCACGGATTTCAACCGCAGGACCTAAAGTTGCAACGATTTTTACACGTTTGTTCATGATTTTTGTGACTCCTTTATATATGACCTTTTTGGTCTTATTAACTAAATTATAAATTATGACAAGCTCTTATTCAAGCTAGATAGCTCAATGTCGGCTTTGTGTGGGTTGTTAACCACAATCTTACCATCTGCAGTAAGGCTAAACAATGCTCCTTCTTCTGCAGTACCAAGAATTGGATTTTCAACCATTTTCTCGTTACGGATACCAACCGCAACACCACCGATACCTTCTTTAAGAAGTTTAACAGCATGTGCACCCATACGTGATGCCAAAACACGGTCACGCGCAGTTGGAGAACCACCACGTTGAATATGTCCAAGTTCTGTCACACGAAGGTCACTTGTATCTCCAGCTTCTTTAAGTTTTTGACCAAATTCAGCTGCTGACATCACACCTTCTGCCAAGACGATGATATTGTGTTTTTTACCACACTCATAACCACATTTAATGCTTTCTACGATATCTTCAATCTTGAAGCCTTCTTCAGGAATGATGATTTCATCAGCACCAGTTGCGATACCTGCCCAAAGAGCGATATCACCTGCGTTACGTCCCATAACTTCGATAACAAAAGTACGACGGTGACTTGATGACGTATCACGAATCTTATCGATAGCGTCCATAGCAGTCGTAACCGCTGTGTCAAAACCGATTGTAAAGTCAGTACCAACGATATCGTTATCGATTGTACCTGGAAGACCGATAGCTGGGAAGCCATGCTCAGTCAAACGCATAGCACCGTGGTAAGATCCGTCACCACCGATAACAACTACACCTTCAATTCCGTGTTTTTTCAATTGCTCAATCCCTTTAAGTTGCCCTTCAAGCTGAGCGAACTCTGGGTAACGAGCTGAGTGAAGGAAAGTACCACCACGAGAAATGATGTCTCCTACTGAAGCTGCATCTAGGGGATGAATTTCACCGGCAACCATACCAGCATATCCATCATAGATACCAAACACTTCCATTCCTTCTGAAATTGCTTGACGAACAACTGCTCGGATGGCAGCGTTCATACCAGGGGCGTCTCCACCACTAGTCAAAACAGCAATACGTTTCATATTGGTTATGCTCCTTTTTCTTTTAACATTCTTACTGATTATACCACATTTACGTTGAAAATTCTTCTATTTTCCGTAATTTTAGCGATAAATCGTTTTCATAACGATTTCATCCAATTTCACTTCTAATTCATCAGATTTAGCTACAAAATGGTTGGGAGAAACAATTGTTCTCTGTTCCTCTTCATACCTGATAATGACTGGGATTGGGCCTTTATACTGGTCTAAAATACGTGACATTTCTTGATCCGAGTCATGATTTTTCACCTGAATCCAAAAGCGCTCAGCAACTGCTTCTCTTATTTCTTGTGCAATCATTTGCAGACGACCGTCACGTGATTGGATTTTTCCTTTTATATAGTAGAAGGCTCCTTCTCTTACTTCCTGTCCAACCTGTCGATATAAATCTGAAAAGAGAGTAACATCCAATTTTTTCTTACTGTCATCCACCTGTAAGAAAGCCATATTTTCACCTTTTTTGGTACGAATTACTTTTATCTTCTGAACCTCAACCAAGATAATAGCATAGCTATTTTCTGACAAATTACTAATAGGAGTAATCGGATAAATAGCCTTACTTGCAATAGCTTGTAAAGGATGTTTGCTCACTCCTACTCCTAGAAGCTCTTGTTCCATGTAGAATTTTTCTTGCTCCGACCAGTCCTCCGAATCTTGCCAACTATAAATGCTCTCTCCAAATAAGCTTCCTAATACTTTCACAAATTCAAATAGATTAGCTAAATTATTGAATACTTTTTGACGATTTTTTTCAAATGAATCGAAAAGACCAACTTTTACCAAAGGTTCCAGCAAGGGAAGTTTCAAATAATTTTCAGGTAGTTTAGCTAAAAAATCTTCAATATTAGAATAAGGTCTATGTTCAATAATCCAAAGCGCCAAATCCTTGCTGAGCCCCTTAATCGATTTCAAACCTAGATAGATAGACTTGTTGGTAATTTTATCGTGATATGGAATAGTATTAATGGACAATGGGGCTACTTCAAAACCTGCTTCTAAGGCATCTGTTACATAATCACTGTTGGAAGAATTCAACATAATCTGATAAAAGATGGCTGGATAATGTGTTTTAAAATAAGCCAACTGGAAGGCCAAGGCTGAGTAGGCATAGGCGTGAGATCTATTAAATCCATAACCTGCAAACTTCTCCATAACATCAAAAACCTGCTCTGCTTTCTCCGCAGTATGACCAGCTTCTAATGCTCCCTGAATAAAGGAAGCCCTCATCTCATGCATAGCAGAGGCATCCTTTTTTCCCATAGCCCGACGCAAAATATCGGCCTTCCCAAGACTAAATCCAGCAAAGCGCTGAGCAACCTGCATAACCTGCTCCTGATAGAGCATAATGCCATAAGTTAGATCCAAAATATCCTCCAGAGCTGGATCCAGAACAGTCACTTCTTCCTGCCCATGTTTTCTTGCCACAAAATTATTGATGTAGTCACTTGCACCTGGTCGATTTAGGGAAGTAGTTGCTACGACATCTTCAAAACAGACTGGTTGGACACGCTTGAGCAGGCGAATAGCACCAGGTTGTTCAAATTGAAAGATACCTTTTGTATTACCAGAAGCAAAAAGAGCTAGCGTTTCTTTGTCTTCCAAATCTATTTCTTCAATTTTAAGGTGAATACCTTCTGTTTCAGCAAGCAACTCTTGCATTTTCTGAACAAAGGTCAAATTTCGTAGCCCCAGAAAATCCATTTTCAAAAGTCCACTAGCTTCAACTCCATGAGCATCATATTGAGTCAGTGGAATTTCGTCACCATGCTTTAGAGGGATGTAATTGGTCAAATCTTGGTCACTGATTACAACACCAGCTGCATGGATAGAGGTTTGTCTTGGATATCCTTCAATCTTGCAGGCAATTTCAAAGGCTTTTTGGTATTCTAACTTACTATTGATTTGCTGACGAAACTGGAGGTTACCCTCATAAGCCGACTGGAGATTATCACGAAAACTGATTTTCTTGGTAATTGCAGATAATTCATACTCTGGCACACCAAAGCGCTTCAAGACATCTCGCAAAGCTTGTTTGGCACCAAAGGTTGAAAAAGTAACGATTTGAGCCGCATGTTTACTGCCGTATTTATTACCAACATATCTGATAAAATCTGGACGATAAATATCCGGGATATCGATATCAATATCAGGCATAGTATAGCGTTCACGATTGAGGAAGCGTTCAAAAATGAGATTCTTCTCCACCGGGTCAATCCCTGTAATATCTAAGGCATAAGAAACCAAGCTGCCTACTGCAGAACCCCGTCCCATTCCCATATAATAGCCATTCGAACGTCCAAAACGCAATAAATCCCAAACAACCAAGAAATAATCATCAAAGCCCATATCATGAATAACAGCCAATTCTTGGTCTAGACGGTCTTGATATTCTTTACCAGTTAACCCCTTCTGAGCAAGCCCCAATTCAGCACGTTCTCTCAATTCTTCTACTGCTGGTCTAGCAGGATTAAAGCGAGGCAGTTTCAGACTAGTATCCAAATCATAAGAAATACCTGAAATAAGCTTTTCTAAGTTTTCCAAGGCTTGAGGAAAACGTTCTTGGAATAGTTTCTCTAAAGAACTTGCTGATATAAAAACATCTTGTTTCGAACGCAAAGGGACTTCTCTGAGCGGTAGATTTTCTTTAATCGCTGTTAATACTTGAAGAACTTCTCTATCCTTACTTTCAAATGTATTGACCCGATACAATGGCAAGATTGGATGGTGAAATTCGCTTGCTAGTGTTTCTGGGTAAACCCCTATATAGTAATCACAGCCTAGATTTAACAACTCAAGTTCTTTAAAATAAGGCACAATTACCGTAATATCCTCTAGATACTGAGATAGAACTGACCAACTTTTCTCCCCCTGCATCTTGGCTGTTGAAAGTTTCATCAACTGCTGATAGCCCACACTAGATAGAGCTAAAAAGCGCAGATTCACATCCTTGTCATCTACAAGCACATTCATTTCAAGCCCTAATAAAGGATGAATGCCGTATTTTTTTGTAACCTCTAGAAAGTCGAAAGCCCCATAAAGATTGTCAATATCCATCATAGCCAGATGAGTGTATCCATAGTCTTTTGCTACTCTCACATACTTTTCAATCGAAATGACGCTCTCCATAAAACTATAGACTGTTTTTGTATCTAGTTGTGCGATCAATTTACACTTCTCCTCTATCGTTCTCACTATATTATACCATTTTCTTAAAATTTCTATTACTATTACTGATGCTTTAATATCTAATAGCTCAAATCATAGTTAATTAGACAATCCTTGTCTGATTTCCAACAGCACCACTAATATTTTTGTATTTAAGCTTATCATTTCACATGTTTATTTTATAAACACTTATTTTTATTTATTATAGTTTCTATTAATTTTTATAGTATCTTTTCTCTATATTTTTTGATATAATAACCTTAATATATTTCATAAGTAGGAGGCTTTTATGCGTTTTAATCAATTCAGCTATTTTGCGCTACCTAGAGATACAATTATCTTTGAATTAAAAAAGTATGGATTTGATTTACCAGTCAACATCACAAATAAAAAAATGCTTGAAGCGTTTCTTATTCGTTTCTTTTTTAATTACAAAGATAGCACCTATCCCCTATCCAGTTTAGCAGTTGATAAAGAAACTGACTTACTGACATTTTTTCAGTCAGACAAAGAGTTGACTGCAGATATTTTCTATACTGTAGCCTTTCAACTTTTAGGTTTTTCTTATTTGGTTGACTTTGAAGACAGTGATGTTTTTCGTAAAGAGACTGATTTTCCCATTGTATATGGTGACTTGATTGAAAATCTCTATCACTTACTCAATACTCGCACCAAAAAGGGGAACACTCTTATCGACCAACTTGTCAGTGACGGCCTGATTCCTGAGGATAATGACTATCACTACTTTAACGGCAAGAGTTTGGCTACTTTTTCTAGCCATGATGTCATTCGTGAAGTCGTTTACGTTGAGACTCGTGTCGATACTGACCAAAAAGGACTATCAGACTTAGTCAAGGTCAGCATTATTCGTCCTCGTTATGACGGGCAAATCCCTGCTATCATGACAGCCAGCCCCTACCATCAGGGAACCAATGACAAGGCCAGCGATAAAGCTCTTTACAAGATGGAGGGCTATCTTGAGGTTAAGCCTGCTCACAAGATTGAGCTAGAGGAACCCCAACTAAATCTCGTCCAACTCCAAGGTCAAGCTGAGCTTGTGTCAGAAGCTGAGGAAAAGCTAACACACATCAACTCTAGCTATACACTCAACGACTACTTCCTTCCACGAGGTTTTGCTAATCTCTATGTCTCAGGTGTTGGTACCAAAGACTCTACTGGTTTCATGACTAACGGGGACTACCAGCAAATAGAGGCTTATAAAAATGTTATCGATTGGCTTAATGGTCGTTGCCGTGCCTTTACTGACCATACGCGCCAGCGTCAAGTCAAGGCTGACTGGTCAAACGGAAAAGTTGCCACAACTGGACTTTCCTATCTAGGTACCATGTCCAATGGTCTTGCGACTACAGGTGTAGATGGTTTAGAAGTTATCATTGCCGAGGCTGGTATTTCTTCGTGGTACAACTACTACCGTGAAAACGGTCTAGTGACTAGCCCAGGTGGTTATCCAGGTGAGGACTTTGACTCCCTTGCTGAACTAACCTACTCTCGTAATCTCTTGGCTGGTGACTATATCCGTGGTAATGAGGCTCACCAAGCTGACTTAGAAAAAGTAAAAGTGCAACTGGATCGCAAATCTGGTGACTATAATCAGTTTTGGCATGATCGCAATTATCTGCTCAATGCCCATAAGGTAAAAGCAGAGGTTGTCTTTACTCATGGTTCTCAGGATTGGAATGTCAAACCACTTCATGTTTACCAGATGTTTCATGCTCTTCCGGCTCATATAAACAAGCACCTCTTTTTCCATAATGGCGCCCATGTGTACATGAACAACTGGCAGTCCATTGACTTCCGCGAATCCATGAATGCCTTACTGACTAAGAAATTATTGGGACAGGAAACAGATTATCAGCTTCCGACTGTTATCTGGCAGGATAATACAGCTCCTCAGACTTGGTTATCACTTGATACCTTCGGAGAGAAAGAAAACTTTGAAACCTTCGCACTTGGTCAAGAAGAGCAAGTCATTCAAAACCAGTACTCAGATAAGGATTTTGAGCGTTATGGTAAGACTTACCAGTCCTTCAATACAGAACTCTATCAAGGGAAAGTCAATCAGATTACTATTGACCTTCCTGTGACCAAGGATCTCCACCTGAACGGTCGTGCCCAACTCAATCTTCGTATCAAATCCAGTACAAATAAGGGGCTCTTATCTGCCCAACTAATGGAACATGGACAAAAAAAATACCTACAACCTTATCCAGCTGTTTTAAGTGCTAGAACCATTGACAACGGTCGCTACTACATGTTGGAAAATCTTAACGAATTGCCTTTTCGTGAAAATGCACAACGCGTCGTGACAAAAGGCTACCTCAATTTACAAAATAGAAATGATTTACTGTTAGTAGAGGATATTACTGCAGATGAATGGATGGATATCCAGTTTGAACTGCAACCAACTATTTACAAGTTAAAAGAAGGAGATACTCTTCGTTTAGTCCTCTATACTACTGACTTTGAAATCACAATCCGTGACAATACCGCTTACCACCTGACTGTCGATCTAGAACAGTCTAGTCTTATCCTACCTTGTCAAAAGGTATGATATCAGACTTTCAATATGGAAGATTTCCACTTAAACAGTTGAAACAAACATAAACTTGGTATCAAATGCAATCCCGAAATAGGCTTATGATAGGTCTACACGGGAGCTTGGACAAAAGATACTAAGACCCTAACCAACATGTGTACTCATTAATAATACTCGCTACCACACCACATGTTGAAAAATCTTTGTGAATTGACATTAATCGTAAATTCACAACAAGTCGTGACAAAAGGCTACCCTAATGGAATGATTTACTGTTAGTAGAGGACACCAATGTAGATAAACGGATAAGATAGCCTATTCATCTACACCCAACTAGTGACAAGTTAAAATAGTGGGATTTTCTCCATTTAGTCCTATACTACTGACTTTGAAATCATCATACGTGACAATACCGCTTACCACCCGACTGACGATTTCGTTCAGTCCACGCTTTCTGTACCTAGTACAAGGAGTAACATTTTATGAATAAATCTGAACACCGACACCAACTCATACGAGCTCTTGTAACGAAAAACAAGATTCATACTCAAGCTGAGCTACAAGCTCTTCTTGCCGATAATGATATTCAAGTTACACAAGCTACACTTTCGAGAGATATTAAAAGCATGAACCTTTCAAAAGTACGAGAAGAAGACAACTCTTACTACGTGCTCAATACAGGTTCTATCTCAAAATGGGAAAAACGTCTCGAAATTTACATGGAAGATGCTCTTGTCTTGATGCGCCCAGTTCAACATCAAGTCCTGCTAAAAACCCTTCCTGGACTTGCTCAATCCTTTGGTTCTATCATTGATGCTTTGAGCTTCCCCGACGCTATTGCTAGCCTCTGTGGCGATGATGTCTGTCTTGTCATCTGTGAAGATGCAGAAGCCGCTCAAAGATGCTTTGAAGAATTGAAAAAATTCGCCCCACCATTTTTCTTTGAAGAATAAGAAAATTCCGTGTCTGATATGGCACGGAATTTTGTTATATTCTTTACTGAGATGGATTTTCTTTTTTAGTTCGTGCTAACCTCAGAGCACGATTTGGATTGAGACGATTAAATAGTTCTTCCAATTTCTTTTCATTCCAAAGGTCTGCGGCGGAAACAAAGTTGCCATCCGCATCTCGGAAAGATATCGGTTTATCTCCCATATCAGTCTCCTAGTCTACAAATTCAAACTCAAACTTACCAATGCGGACCAAATCACCATCTTTAGCTCCACGCTCACGAAGGGCTTCATCAACCCCCATGCCCCGTAGCTGGCGAGCAAATTTCATGACCGATTCGTCACGATCAAAGTTGGTCATATTAAAGAGTTTCATGAGTTTTTCACCAGAAAGTACCCATGTTGCATCGTCATCACGACTAATTTCAAAGGCTTTTTCTTCCTCGTCAAAGCCATAGTAGGCTTCTTCTTCCATATCTGACTCGTCGTAGAGCAAGAATTCTGGTGTCTTGTCTAGCAATTCAGCTGTAGCATCCAAAAGCGTTGCTAGACCTTGCTTGGTCAAACCAGATATTGGGAAGATAGCTGGTAACTCTTCAAATTCATCATAATTTTCAGCTAATTTCTTCTTGAATTCTTCAAGATTTTCCTGACTCTCAGGCATGTCCATTTTGTTGGCTACGATAATCTGTGGACGCTCCATGAGGCGAAGATTGTATGACTCCAACTCTTTATTGATCGCTAGGTAGTCCTCATAAGGATCACGGCCTTCGCTAGCTGACATATCAATGATATGAAGGATGACACGTGTACGCTCGATGTGACGGAGGAACTGAGTTCCCAGACCAACACCTTGACTAGCGCCTTCAATCAAACCTGGCAGATCGGCTACTGCAAAGGAGTCACCTGATTGGGTACGAACCATACCTAAATTTGGCACAATGGTCGTAAAGTGGTAGGCACCAATTTTAGGTTTAGCTGAGGTAATAACACTTAAAAGTGTTGATTTCCCAACAGATGGGAATCCTACTAAACCGACATCTGCCAAGATTTTTAGTTCCAATTGTAACTCACGTTCCTGACCTGGTTCTCCATTTTCAGAGATTTCAGGTGCAGGATTTTTTGGTGTCGCAAATCGGATGTTTCCACGTCCACCACGACCACCGTGGGCAACGATAAATTCTTGACCATGTTCAATCAAATCTGTCAAGACCTTGCCAGTCTCAGCATCACGCACAGTCGTACCTTGTGGAACACGAACTCTGAGATCCTCTGCACCACGACCATGCATCCCTTTGGTCATTCCTTTTTCACCAGAATCAGCCTTGAAATGACGGTTATAGCGGAAATCCATGAGGGTACGTAGTCCTTCGTCTACAACGAAGACCACATTACCTCCACGTCCACCATCACCACCCCAAGGACCCCCATTAGGGACATATTTTTCACGGCGAAAAGCAACCATACCATCGCCACCATTACCAGCCTTGACCTTAATCTTGGCTGTATCTAAAAACATACTCATTTTTTCTTCTCACTTTAAAAAAGGGCTGGGAAATCCCAGTCACAAAATGTTCTTGAATCTATTTTATAGATTACTGAGGGCACCAATTGCAGTTGCAAAAATTCCCAATAAACTTGCTACTAGCATAATAATAACGATAAACAAGGTTATTTTCTCAAACATAGTTTTTTTACGATTTCCATTATCTCCAAATGCCATTTTTATCTCCTTCGTTACATTCTATTTTCTATTATCTTAGCATGAATTTAGCTAGTTTTCAATAGTCACTTGCTACCGGCGCAATAATCCATAAAATGATATAAGCTACAATCCCAGCTCCGTAACAGCAAGCAAGGACACCCCAAATGACTCGAACGATAGTTGGATCCATATCTAAATAATGGGCCACTCCGGCACAAACACCAGCAATCTTTTTGTCACGCCCACTTCTCATTAATTGTTTTTTCATAGCTGTTCCTCTTTCTATTCTTCACTGTCTTTCCAATAATTTCTGATGCTGATTAACTGTGTTTTTGAAGCCCTCAGCATACGTCTAGAGCCTTTTACGGGCACAGCAACCACCTGTTGCGGTAAATACAAAACTGTCTTAAAGATACGCTGGCTGACCGTATCATCTTTGGCTAAATCTTTCTGGAAATTATTTGAAATAATAGCATCAAGATAAAACTCATGCACCCGTTTTCCAAAATTCTCAGCTGAAATCTCATATAATTTCTCTGATAAGGTATGCTCATCCATATCTGGCGTTGCAATCAGGGCCTCCAGAATAGCTCCAGCCAAATCATGTTCACCGTAATACAAGGTTCCAAACATTTTATCACTGATAAGATTGTCCAGATAAGGATTTCCATGTGCAATGACAGGCGTCCCACTAGCCAAGCTTTCCAAGTAGGTCAAGCCTTGGGTTTCACTTGTCGATGCCGAGATGAAGAAATCTGCTGCCTTATAGTAAAGAGCTGTCTCACTAGGAGCAATCATGCCTGTAAAGATGACGGAGTCTTGAATCTCTAGTTTCTGGGCTTGCTCTTTGAGGTTATCCAGATAAGGGCCATCCCCAGCAACTACCAGTTTAACCTTGTCTTCTTCTTTCAGAACATCTGCAAAAGCTGCTAAAACTGCTTGAATATTTTTTTCATAGGAAATTCTGGAAAGGCTAAGCAACATCTTTTCATTATCTTGAATCCCTAGTTTACTACGTAGTTCTTTCAGATTTTCTTGCTTGATTTCTGGACGTTCAAACTTGGCTAATTCAATCCCTGTTGGAATGACCCGTTTTTCAACCTTGACTTTATAGCCAGATAGCAAGTCTCGGACAATCTCACTCGGGCAAATGACTCCATCCACATCATGCAGGAAACCTCTGACTAGATACTTGACCATACTAGGACGAATCAACATCCCCTTAGCAATATAATGCACGTAGTCTTCGTATTGGGTGTGATAGGTATGGATGACTGGAATCTTCAATTCACGCGCAATCCAAATCCCCAACAAGCCAAGAGAAAATTCTGTCTGAGTATGGATAATATCTAGCTGATATTGTTTAGCAATTTCAAGCGCCTTGCTGAATCCTCGATAGGCAAAGCGACGATCCTTAAAAGCAAAGAAGGGAACACTTGGAATGCGGATAATTTGCCAATCTTCATAACGATTGACATCCTTATCTGTTGTCGTAAAGATAAAAACAGCATGTCCCTGTTTTTCAAGTTCGGTTTTCAAGGTTCGAATACTGGTCGCAACACCTGAAACCTGAGGAAAATAGGTATCTGTAAATAAACCAATTCGCATAGATTACCTCACTTTTTACTTTCTCCCTAAAGCAGCTTGTTTCTCATAAAAGTCCAACCAGATTTGTAACAGATGCTCTTCAGAATACTCTCTGGAAATATTCTTAGCTTTTTCTTTGAGATCTTTTAAGGCAGCAGGATTTGCTTGATATTCTAAAATAGCCTCTTTCATCTCTTCTCTATCTGCTGTCGCCCGATAATTTCCCTCTAAAATCACCTTATAGAGATCCAAATCACGCAACATAACAGGAGCCTCACAACTAGCAGCCTCTAAAATCGTCATAGGAAAGAGTTCATTATAACTGGGTAACAAGAAAAGGTCCGCTAGGGCATACAATTCGCGCATTTTCTCTGGGGACACAATACCTGGAAAAATTAAATTTTCAGGTGGATTATCCATAATTTTCTTGTAGCGTTCATAACCATCTGTCATACCACCAAAAGAGAAACCACCTGCCCAGATAAAAGTAATCTGAGGCAATTCCTCAGCCAGACGGATAAAATCATCAATCCCTTTGCGTTTCTGAACTTGACCAGCACCTACTACGATAAACTGATTGTCACTAAGACCTAGCTCTGTTCGCAGTCTCGCTACCTCTTCTTGTGGAAGTGGATGCCATTTTTCCTTATTGACAAAGTTAGGAATATAAGTCACTTTTTCACGTGGAATACCAGCTGCCACCAAATCCTCAATAAACATAGGATTAACAACAACCAAGTGCTCCATCCGGTTGTAAAAAGAAAATACATAGTGTTTAACAATTCCCTTTAAGAAAAATGGAATTTTCAAACTCCCCTCAAGTGTATCAGGCAAGAAATGTACATAGCCAATTTTCCTCCCTGAACGCTTCTTTTGGAAGGTTGATAAATAATAGGGGAAATCAATCGTATGAAAGTGAGTCACATCTGCCTCGATTGGAAGATTTTCTGTAACAATCAATTGGTCCTTGGCATCACGGTGAAGAAGACGAACTAATTCACGGTAGGCACCTGAAACTCCTTGTCCTGCTACTTTCTCACTTGAACTCAACATATTGATTCGTAATTTCTTTTTTTCCATAACTACTATTATATCATTTTCTTGGAATAAAATCAGCAAAAGAAAGGAGAGACTAGAGGAAAAGAGGGGGAAATTTCCTCACTTTTCCAACGGTCTCTCACATGCTTTTATAGGTTTACTTAATGCCTAGGGCAATGCGTGCATAGCGACTCATTTTTTCAACAGTCCAGGCTGGATACCAGACTAATTTGACCTCAGTATCCGTCACTTCTGGAACCTCGGTCATAGCATCATAAATCTGGTCTGTCAAAAGGTCAGCTAGGGGACAACCCATGGTTGTCAACGTCATATCAATCTCTGTTTGACCTGTGTCGCCGTCAAAACGAATCTCATAGATCAAACCAAGATTGACAATATCGATTCCCAACTCAGGGTCGATGACTTCTTCCAAGGCTGTTAAAATTCGTGTTTTGATGTTTTCAATTTGCTCTTCTGTATAAGCCATATTCATCCTCACTCTTAGTCTTCAATAAAATCACGAAGCGGTTTGCTGCGACTTGGTTGGCGTAGTTTTCTCAAAGCTTTAGCTTCAATCTGACGGATACGCTCGCGAGTCACGTTAAAGACTTTACCCACATCTTCAAGGGTACGCATTTTACCATCATCTAGTCCGAAGCGCAAGCGCAAGACGTTTTCTTCACGGTCTGTAAGAGTATCCAAGACCTCATCCAACTGCTCACGCAAGACGATACGAGTTGTATAGTCCACTGGATTTTCAATCACTTCATCTTCGATAAAGTCCCCAAGGTGGCTATCATCCTCTTCACCGATTGGAGTTTCAAGAGATACTGGTTCTTGGGCAATCTTCAAGATTTCACGAACCTTATCAGGTGTCATATCCATTCGTTCAGCGATTTGTTCTGGTGTTGGATCTTGTCCCAATTCTTGAAGGAGATTACGCTGTTCACGAACAAGCTTGTTAATCGTTTCAACCATGTGAACTGGGATACGGATAGTACGAGCTTGATCCGCAATAGCACGAGTGATAGCCTGACGAATCCACCAAGTTGCGTAAGTTGAGAACTTGAACCCTTTAGAATAATCAAACTTGTCAACCGCCTTCATCAATCCCATATTTCCTTCTTGAATCAAATCAAGGAACTGCATACCACGGCCGACATAGCGTTTGGCAATAGAAACAACCAAACGAAGGTTGGCTTCCGCAAGACGTTGTTTGGCTTCAATATCACCAGCTTCAACAGCCAGTGCCAATTCTTTTTCCTCTTCATTGGTCAAGAGAGGAACGACTCCGATTTCTTTCAAGTACATTCGGACAGGGTCATTGACCTTAGCCGAAGTTGAACCAATCAAGTCCTCATCGCTGAGTTCTGGTTCTTCTTCAGTGCTAAGAACACGCGCACTCGGATTTCCTTCGTTATCTGTGATAGAAATCCCTGCATCCTGAATTCGTTGCAAGAGATCTTCAATCCCATCAGCATCCAAGGTAAAAGGAATCACTAGACTTGCATTAATTTCATCATCAGTTGCTGTACCTTTTTGTTTATGATTACGGATAAATTCTGCTACTTGTACGTCAAATGTTGTTACTTCTTTTTGTTTTGTTGCCATTATTACTCCATTCTTCTCTTTTGGGAAATTAAACGTTCCAATTCTTCTAAGGCTCTGTCTGTATCTCCTACATGGCTCGCTTCCTGCACCTTCTTTTTGATTCTCATATTGTCCTGATTCAAGAGAGCCTTGTTTCGAGTCATTTCTACTTCACTTAGTTCCTGAGGTGACATCTCAGCAGGTAAATCCTGAGCTAAAACCTGATACCAGGCTCTTTCAACTTCTTCTGGCTGTTCTGCTAAAACTTCTGGGGGAAGATTTCCATACTGGCCAAGCAAGCCATATAAGACCTGAAATTCAGGTGTATCAAATGCAAAGTCTTCTCGCAAGCGGTAATCATTCAAAATAAGGGGAGATTCCATCATTCGATAAAGTAGATGGGCTTCTGCCCTCATAATAGCCGATAACTGCTTGGTAACAGGCATAGTGATTGGCGTCGGTCTGGAAATTCCTTCCATGCGATTCTGCCTTTGTGCCTGACGACTCTCATTAACAATCTGCTCAATCTGGGCATAATCAAAGGACGCCAAACTGTCAGCTAAAATATGAATATAGCTGTTTTGAGCAGTGATAGACTTTTCTTGAACAATCAAGGGAGCTATTTTTTCAATAAACTCAATCTGAGCCTGCAGATTTTCACTATTTTCAGGCTTATACTGGTGAATGTAGAACTCAATCGGACTAATACGAGTTTTCGTTAATAAATAGGCCAAGTCTTCTGGTCCATTTTTTTGTAGATACTCATCTGGATCCAAGTTATCAGGCATGCTGATGATCTGCACAGGCATATCACCAATTTCGTCCAGCGCTTTCAATGTCGCAGCTTGCCCAGCCTTATCACCATCGTAAACAAGAACCAACTTCTTGGTTAACCTTTTCAGATGCTCAACATGCTCTCGACTCAAGGCTGTTCCCATAGATGCGACAGCGTTTTCGATTCCAGCCCGATAGGCTGCAATGACATCCATGAATCCTTCCATCAGGTAAATCTCACTGGCTTTTCCAGAAGATTTTTTTGCCCTATCCATATGATATAATTCGTAACTTTTGTTAAAAATTGCAGTCGATCGGCTATTTTTATACTTAGAAGTTTGTGAATCCGTTTTCTGCCAGATACGACCTGAGAAGGCAATAACCTTTCCTTGGTCATTTGTCAGGGGAAACATAATGCGATTGTGAAAGGTATCTACAAATTGATTAACATCTGATAGGTAAAATAGCCCTGAATCTAGAAAATCCTCATCACGATACTGACCAGACAAACGTTGATAGAGATAGTTTCGCTCTGGAGGTGCCAAACCAATCCGAAAATGCTTTAGTACTTCATCTGTCAAACCACGCTGATAAAGGTAGTTTCTGGCCTCTTCCCCCATGGTCGTTGTCATGAGAATAGCATGATAAAATTTGGCAGCATCTTCGTGCATATCATAAAGAGCTTGGTGAGGCGAAACTTGCTTCTGTTCACTATAAAGCGGTTTTTCCACCTCTATCCCAACACGCTGACCTAAGATTTGGACAGCCTCCATAAAGGGAACCCCTTGGTACTCCTCTATGAACTTAAAGACATCACCTGAGCGCCCACAACCAAAACAGTGGTAAAACTGCTTGTCCTCTACAACGTTGAAAGAAGGTGTTTTTTCACCATGAAAAGGACAGAGCCCTAGATAGTTCCGTCCTGCCTTTTGTAAAGAAATCACATCTCCTATGACTTCCACAATGTTGGCATTGTTTTTGATTTCTTCAATGACTTGTTTGTCAACCATACACAATACCTCCATGTTATCATAGTTTACTTTATATAGTATACTTTATTTCAGAAAAAAAGTAAACCATTTCACTCATTTTCCCTACTTTATTCAAAGAGTTGATAATAATCAGAGATTTTCATTTTTGCTTTTTCTTCTTGGTTCAAATCTTGGATAATTCGTCCTTCTTTCATGACAATTAAACGATTGCCATATTTGAGAGCATCTTCCATATGGTGGGTAATCATAAGCGCTGTCAGCTGATCTTTCTTGACAAATTCATCCGTCAATTCCATCAAGGCCACACTGGTCTTTGGATCAAGGGCTGCAGTATGCTCGTCTAACAAGAGTAATTCAGGACGCTTCAAGGTTGCCATCAAGAGACTCAAGGCCTGTCTTTGACCACCTGATAAGAACTCAATCGGTGTATTCAAGTGTTTCTCAAGACCATTTCCTACTTTTTCAATGGTCGCTTGAAATTCATCCTTGTAGCTAGCCAGTCGTCTCGGAAACAGTCCTCGTTTTTCACCACGAAACTTGGCAATCAAAAGATTTTCAGCTACTGTCATACGGGGAGCTGTCCCCATCTTAGGATCTTGGAAAACTCGAGACAGATACTTAGCCCGCTTCTCTGGTGAAAACTTGGTAACATCTTCACCCAAAATACGGATGGTTCCACTGGTTAATGACAAGGTTCCTGCAATAGTGTTAAAGAGAGTTGATTTCCCAGCACCATTTCCACCTAAAATCGTGATAAAATCCTGTTCAAAAATTTCTAAGGAAACATCATTTAAAATAATCTTTTCTTCATCAAAGCCATTTTTAACGACTTTGGTTGCATTTTTTAATTCTACAATTGCTGTCATTTGCTTAACTTGGCTCCTTTCAAGATTGTTTGCTTAAATGTTGGAATCATGAGGCAGACTGCTAAAATCACGGCGCTGTACAAACGAAGGTAACTTGTATTAAAGCCAAGCGCAATAACTGCCCACACTAAGAATTGATAAGCGATAGAACCTACAACGATGGTAACCAGACGTTCTGCCAAGCTCAAACTCTTGAAGATAACTTCTCCAATAATCAAACTTGCAAGCCCCACAACGATAACCCCGATTCCTCGAGATACATCAGCATAACCTTCTTGCTGGGCAATAAGAGCCCCCGCAAGGGCAATCACACCATTTGATAAGACCAGACCCATAAGCTCCATGCGTCCAGTATGAATCCCGAAACTTCTAGCCATATCAGGATTATCACCTGTAGCAATATAGGCTTGTCCGAGTTTGGTGTCCAAGAAAAAGAGCATGAGAGCAATGACAAGACTGACAAAGATAAGACCTGTCAAGAGTTGGTTCAAGTCTGAATCAAAAGGCAAGACATCCTGAATTTGCTTGGTTCCAAGCAATCCTAAATTTGCACGTCCCATAATCAAGAGCATGATAGAGTGACAAGAAGTCATCACCAAAATCCCTGAGAGCAAGGTTGGGATCTTCCCTTTTGTATAAAGAAGGCCTGCTGCCATTCCAGCCAAACAACCTGCTCCTACAGCAACAAGAGTCGCTAAAAATGGGTTCACGCCTTTCGTTATCAGAGTAACAGCAACAGCTCCCCCAAGAGGGAAGGAACCTTCTGTCGTCATATCTGGAAAGTTCAAAATCCTAAATGTCATAAAGATTCCCAGACCTAAAATAGCCCAGACAAATCCTTGAGAAATAATAGATAATATCATCTGTTTCTTAACCTTTTCTAAACGATTTCTTTTGTAAAAAATTGGAGGAGATGTCCCCAACTCCTCCATTACAGATTATTCAATCACTTGTCCTGCTTCTTTTAGAACAGATTCAGGAATCGTAATACCTAGCTCTTGTGCCAATTTTTTGTTGATCACTGACTTACCAGTTGAAAAGACATTGACTGGAGTATCAGCTGGTTTTGCACCTTTCAAGACTTGCGCAATCATTTTACCAGTTGCCACACCAAGGTCATGTTGGTCAACTACAACTGATGCCAAACCACCAGCTTCTACCATGGCAGTTGCACTTGGGTAGATTGGTTTTTTAGCTGATTGGTTGCTTGAAACAACAGTTGAGAAGGCTGAAGCAATTGTGTTATCGATTGGAACCCAGATAGCATCGACCTTGCTAGTCATAACGTTAACTGTTGAAGCAATTTCATTTGTTGAAGGAACTGCAAATGTTTCCACTGTCAAACCTGCTTTTTCAGCATAAGCCTTAAATTCTTCTACCTGTGTTTTTGAATTGTCTTCGCTGCTTGAGTAAAGAGCTCCAATTGTTTTCACATTTGGTGTCAAAGCTTTGATGAGTTCAACTTGTTGTTGAGCTGGGTTGTGGTCAGATACCCCTGTAATGTTGCCACCTGGTTTTTTCAAATCTTTGACCAAGTTAGCTCCGATTGGGTCTGTAATAGCGGCCATGATAACAGGTAGATCTTTTGTGGCACTAGCCAAACCTTGAGCAGCTGGTGTTGCAATACCAACCACAAGGTCATTCCCATTTGCAACCAATTGTTTACTCATTGTTGCAACCTTACTTTGGTCGCCTTCTGAGTTCATAAAGTCAATCTTCAACTGATCATCTTTATAACCTTCTTCTGCAAGTCCATCTTGGATCCCTTTATAAATCAAATCAAGAGAGGGATGGCTGACAAACTGAAGGACACCAACTTTGGCAACTTTCTTTTCATTTTTAGCTTCTGGTTTATTCATTGAAGAGTAAATCAAGCTTCCTGCTACTAAGACTGCTAATGCTGCAATAATTCCAATTAAACGTTTATTTTTCATGCTATTTCTCCTTTTTATTTCCTTTAAAATACTTCACTTATCTAATACTCTTCGAAAATCTCTTCAAACCACGTCAGCTTCACCTTGCCGTAGCTATGGTTACTGACTTCGTCAGTTCTATCCACAACCTCAAAGCAGTGCTTTGAGCAACCTGTGGCTAGCTTCCTAGTTTGCTTTTTGATTTTCATTGAGTATAAACAAGCGACGCCATCGTTTTCTTTCCATACTAACCTCCATCAAAAAAGTCCTCACACAAAAAACTTGTGTGAGGACGTCGATGCGCGGTACCACCTCAATTACAGGGAATTTCCCTATCACTCTGTCTCGCAATAACGAGATGCACTGTAAGGTGTGCTCACCGAATTTTTATGATTTCAAATTCTAAATAACATCCAGCCCAATTTTCATCATCACCACTTATCTGTTTTCAGCTACCACAGACTCTCTAAAAAGTTTGAATGATTACTTTTCTGAATGTTTAAATTATATCATTTTTCAATTACTTGTCAAGACTCTTTTAGTATTTTTTTGAACTATTCAAAAACTTCCCCTATAGAACAGAGGAAGTTTGAAAGGGATCAACCCGAATTACGCAATCCTGTCGCAATTCCGTTGATGGTTGTATGAATTAATTTTTCTTGATCGCTTGATAATTCTCCTCGGCGTTGACGTTTAATCAACTCCAGCTGGATATAGTTAAGGATATTAAAATAAGGCATACGGTAATCCAAACTTGCTTTTAGATATGGATTTTCAGCTAATAATTCGTCATAGCCTTCAATCTCTAGGATAACATTTTTCGTTAATTGCCATTCGTCTAAAATAGTATCATAAATAGCCTTCACTTGATCATCTTCACATAACTTAGCATATTCAAAAGCAATATTCATGTTGGATTTAGATAAGACCATATCTACATTTGAAAGGAGAGATTGGAAGAAAGGCCAATTTTGGTACATATCTCGTAAGATAGCGATATTCTCTGGATTTTTATCGATAAACTCCTTGAAGCTTGATCCGACACCATACCAGCCAGGGAACATGACACGACTTTGTGACCATGAGAAGACCCAAGGAATAGCACGCAAACCACCTATTTCTGTAATAGTCTTACGAGCAGCTGGACGAGAACCGATATTAAAGCTGGAAATAGCCTTGATTGGACTTGACTCAAAGAAATAATCATAGAAGTGTTCGTTTCCAAAGACCAAATCACGATAGATATCGTAACTACGGTCTACCACTTGGTCCATAATAGCTTCATAACGATTTGATGTATTGGTATCGCTCTTCTTCTGCGTAATCATACGGTTAATGGCTGCAGATACTAGCATTTCAAGGTTATAGTAGGCAGCATCTTTGTTACCGTATTTATTGCCAATTACTTCACCCTGCTCCGTCAAACGAATACGATCCTTGATAGACTTGAGCGGTTGAGATGTGATGGCTTCATAGGTTGGTCCACCACCACGACCGACAGTCCCACCACGGCCGTGGAAGAAGGTAACCTTAACGCCAAATTCATCTCCAATAGCAGTCAATTGTTGTTGAGCCTTGTAGAGGGTCCAACATGATGATAGGTAGCCACCATCTTTATTACTATCAGAGTAACCAAGCATGATTTCTTGGTAGTTATTACGTGAAGCAATCCATTTTTTAGCAAGAGGAAGAGAAAGGTATTCTCTCATGGTTTCTTCTGAGTGGTCCAAGTCCTCAATTGTTTCAAAGAGAGGAACAATTTGGACACGGGCTCTTTCTTTATCAACTAACCCTACTTCTTTTAGCAAGATAGCCAATTCCAACATGTCTGATACGCTGGTTGCATGTGAAATGATAGTCTGACGAATGACATCATCTCCCAACTTATCTTTCAACTTACGAGCAGCCTTAAAGATTGCTAATTCTTTTTCAAGTAACTCTGATTTTTCAACATGAGTGGCAGAAAGAATACGTGGATCTTCCTCTAATTCTTTCAAGAGAAGCTGGCATTTTTCTTCTTCACTTAGTTCGCTATAACGCGAATGAATTCCTGCTGATTTCAAAAGTTCAGCTACGCAGGCCTCATGAACACTAGAATCTTGACGCATGTCAATAGATGCTAAATAGAAACCAAAAATTTCAACTGCCTGAATCAGCTCAACAAAATCACCAGAAATCAGTGCTTCACCCTTATTTTCCATGAGGGAATCACGAATAGTAATTAAATCCTTATAAAAATCATTGGCCGTTTCATAGCGAGCCCCAACTTCCTTATCCTCAATCAGATAGGTTTTTGTTGCTTGGATTTTTGATTGAATATCAAATAAGGCACGACGATACAGCTCTTTTTCACGGTAAATAGAGTTATCCTTAGATTGACGAGCCATTTCTCTGACTTGCTTACTTACATTGACAATACTAGTTGAGAGGGAGAATTCACGATAAAGTTGGTAAATCTTTTCATCATAGTAGTTCATGATGACTTCACACTGAGTCATAGCAGATTGTTTCAAGGTATCTGCTGTAACAAAAGGATTCCCATCACGGTCGCCACCAATCCACATTCCCATGGTAATTGGTTTAGGATGTTTTAACTCCAGTCCATGTTTTTTAGCCAGACGCTTGTACTCAGCAGTCAAATGAGGAACTGCCTTCAGGAATGAACTATTGTAGTACTCCATAACATTCGTGATTTCATTGGTTACTTTCAATTTCTTTTCACGAATCATGTCTGTCTGCATGATAATCTCAATATAACGACGGAGATCATTATGCCATTTTTCCTTATTAATCAAGCCTAATTTCACATCACGATACTTACGCAAGAGGGTATGGATATGGTTGGTCAAATCCAACATACTCTTACGTTGCACTTGTGTTGGATGGGCTGTCAAAACAGGGACAACATTCAAATGTTCAAGAATTTCAACCGCATTTTCTTTTTCTGCAACCATTTTGATTGTTGCCGATAATTTACCAAGATAATCTTGATCGATATTATTTTGGTGGTTGATTTCATAAGCCAAATCCACGTCTTCTGAAATATTAATCAAGAGAGGCAAAATTGAGAAATAGCGTGAAATATAAGCCATTTCATCATTTGTCAGGCTAGTAACCAATTGGTTCAAGCCTTGATAATCTTCTTGAGTTGACAATTCTTTCAACTGCATGATTTTTTCAAAAGTCTCTGGTGCAAGCATATTTTTAGTGATATCTTCTAACAATTCTGTTAAAATTAATACTTCTTCTTGCACGACAGCTTTATTACTATAGTTTTCTAATTTTTGAAGAGACATAGGTCATCCTTTCCACTATCAACTCTACATATAGTTTGATGAGTGAGCTTCTAACTCCTCATATAATTGGGCACGTTTTTCACTTGCATCAATATTTAAGACAAAGGCGATGGCTACAGACAAGACTAGAAGACTGTTCCCTCCTTGTGATAAGAAGGGGAAGGTTACTCCTGTGGAAGGAATAATGCCAGAAATTCCGCCAATATTAACAAATACCTGTACCAGCATCATCCCCCCAACCCCAATCGCCATCATGGAATTAAAGGGATTCTTAGCACGAATACCGACTAGGATAATCCGCAAAATCAGGAAAAAGACAAGGGCTAAAATCAAGCTGGCTCCCACAAATCCAAACTCTTCAATGACAATTGAAAATACAAAGTCTGTATGGGCCTCTGGTAAATAACCACGTTTTTCGATTGAATTTCCTAATCCTAGACCAAACCAGCCACCATTTACCATGGCAAAGTAGGAATTTGCAAGTTGGTGGCCTGCTCCTGCCAAATCGGCAAAGGGATTAAAGTAGGCACTGAAACGCTTAGCAACGTAACCAAATACTGGAACTTTTGAAAACTTATCAACCCCAATCATAGAAATAGCTGATAAGGATAGGGCTGAAACTCCTACCAATACACCGATAAAGGCTATAAACCAACGATGAGCAATCCCACTAACTGTATACATAATCAAGGCGACTAGAGCTAGGATAGTCGCATTCCCCAGATCTGGGAAAATAGCCAAACTTCCTATCATTACCAAGAGGACAAAACGCCAATCATTAAAAGCACGAGGAATCCATTGATTTTGAGTTAAAACTTGAAAATCATAAATACCAATTTCATCCTGTTGTTTTGAAAAACGTTGGGCCAAGTACCAGACGATGATAATCTTCAGATACTCAGCTGGCTGAATGGTCAAAGGTCCTACTGAAATCCAACCATAGGCTCCATTGACTGGCGTACCAATTAACCGAGCCAGAGCTAAGAGAATCAGCTCAACAAACATAACAATAAATAAAAGTCGTTCTTTTCTTAAAAAATTCAGTTTCAGCTTATATATCAAGGCAATCAATATTAAACTAAATACCCAAAACATTCCCTGACTTCGAACCAATTGGAGGGCACTTTTACCTTCTTCGATAAGAATGGCACTGGTTGTAGAATAGACTACAATCAAGCCCAAAATAGATAAAAGTAAGTAAGGAACTAGAATAGAATAGTTTAATAGGTGCCTCTTACTAATCTTCATAGTATCACCAATCTAATGAGAACAAAAGAAATTATTCCCAAATTCCGTTTATTTTCTAGTTTTGATTGCTATTATACCATTTTTTCCGAAAGAAAAAAACTCTTACCCTTAAGATAGAAGATTTTCTCATAAGAAAAAGAGCACTTGGCTCTTTTCTGTTTTATTCTTTTGAAGAACTGCTTGAGCTTGAATCTCCACCACCGATATATTGGGTAAAGATATTTTGGAAGGCTTGATCTTTAACCTTGATATTGGCTGCTTGCAATTCTTTTCCGATAATACTTTGAACAAATGATGCGTCGTTTTGTTTTTGAGTTAAGATAACAGTTTTTAATTTTTCTTTGTAATCGTCAATATTAGATGATTTTTCTGTTTTCTTAATCAGTTTAACAATGTAATATTGACTGCTGTAGGCTTGTGTTCCAGTAACGCTAATCACATCAGAAACACCGTTTACATCTAAAGCAAAAGCAGCTTTTTTAACTTGTTCTGGTACTTCTGTTGAAGCAGAATCAAAAGTGATTTCTCCACCATTCGCTTTAGTTTTCTCATCTGTTGAATTATCTTTGGCTAATTGAGCAAAGTCTGCATCACTAGCTTTAGCTTTTTCAAGAATTTCTTTAGCTTTGTCTTCATTGTCCAAACGGATAATTTGAGCAGTCACATCAGGAGTGTATTCGTCAAAGGCCTTCTTGTAAGCATCATCTGTCAATTCAGCTTCTGCTGCTTTCTTAACTGCCAACTCAACCAATTTACTTGTACGAATTTGAGCTTTACGTGTTTCAAGAGTCATTCCTGCTTGTGACAAGACACGTTGGTAGTTTTCACCATATTGTTTCTCTTCTTCGGCAATAGTGTCGTTGACTTCTTTGTCATCTACTTCTGAACCGTATTGTTTCTCAAATACTTTTTGGATAGTCAAGTTCAACAACACTTGTTGAGCTGAAGGATTGCTTTTCACTTGCTCATAAAATTGATGTTCAGTGATGACATCCCCTTTCATGCTGATAAGATCTGCTCCTTCTGAACCTTTCGAACAAGCTGCTAAAGTTGCTACTGATAATAGTGTAATGGCACCTGCCAATAGTTTTTTCTTCATGTTTACTCCTTTGAGATAAGTGTTACCCTATCTATTTTACTATATTTTCTTAAATTTTTCTGAAAATTATTCGCTGTCAAGTAATTGAACATCTGCTATATTTTTACGAAGCATGAGAATGCCGTCCCCTAAAGGTACTAATGTTGCAGTGAGTCCTGGATTGTCTAAGGTTGCATCAAACAGTCTTTGAAGGCCACGATAAATAGTTCGCTGGCCACGACGGACTTCCATAATATCCTTGGCAACATCACCACCTTGGAAAATATCATCCAAGACAACCACACCACCAACTTCCAAATGTTTTAGGATTTCTGGCAAAAAGACGATGTATTTAGATTTGGCAGAATCCATAAAGACGAAATCATAGGATTCTGTCAGGGTAGATAAGACATCTACCGCATCTCCTTCTAGGAGTGTGATTTGCTTACGACTGTCAAACTGGGCAAAATTTTCCTTGGCAAATCCAATCATCTCTGGATTGCGGTCAATGGTTGTAATCTTGGCATTTGGTGCATGTTCCGCCATCAAGAGGGCTGAAAAACCGATAGCCGTCCCAATTTCCAGAATGTTTTTAGGTTGTATGGTTTCCATGAGAAAACGGAAATAAGCAACCGTTTCATGGGGAATAATGGGAATATTTTCCTTACGGGCAAAGTCTTCCAATTCTTTCAAAGAACCTGTGACTTGCTTTTGGCGCTGGCGCATCAAGTCTACAATTTCTTCCTTGACGACAGGGCGACGCATGTTATGGTTGGCATTTTTACTATATGATTCAACCATCTTATGCCAATCCCAATTTTTCAACAAGTGCTTCAAACTCATTCAAACGACGTTCGAAGACTGCAAAAGCATCGTTGAGATAGTCTTCCTTCTCCATATCAACACCAGCTTTTCTCATGACATTAAGTGGATAGTCAGACTTACCTGCCTTGAGGTAGTCGATATAGCGGTCACGGTCTTCTTGACTACCATGAACAATCTTTTCAGCCAAGGCTGAGGCTGCTGCAAAACCTGTTGAATATTGGTATACATAGTAGTTATAGTAGAAGTGTGGAATGCGTGCCCACTCGTATTGGATTTCAGGATTGTCTTCCTTACTCAAACCATAATACTCTTGGTTCAAGTCTGCGTAGAGTTTATTTAGGAAATCGCTTGTCAAGACTTCTCCATTTTGGTCCGCTTGGTGGATAGCGTGTTCAAACTCAGCAAATTGAGTTTGACGGAAAACTGTCCCACGGAAACCATCTAGGAAGTTATTGAGAATAGCAAAGCGCGTTGCGTCGTCTTCCACTTCTTCCAATAATTTCTCCGTCAAGATATTTTCATTAGTCGTTGAGGCAATCTCAGCCAAGAAGATAGAATAATCTCCGTAAACATAAGGCTGAGTTTCGCGAGTATAGCTGGAATGCATACTGTGACCAGTCTCATGGACAAGGGTAAAGAGATTGTCTAGATTGTCCTGCCAGTTGAGGAGCATAAAGGCATTGGTATCGTAAGAACCTCCAGAGTAGGCCCCCGAACGCTTGCCTTGGTTTTCGTAAACATCAATCCAACGCTCGCTGAAGGCACGTTTAACACGGCTCAAGTAATCCTCACCCAAGACTGCCAAGGCATCTTCTGCCTTTTTCAAGGCTTCTTGGTAGGTAAAACTGTATTCAACAGATGAAAGTGGTGTGTAGACATCGTACATCTTAAGGTCTGAAATCCCCAAGATTTTTGAACGAAGTTCAAGGTAACGATGCAAGAGTGGCAAATGCTTGCGAACTGCTGCTACCAAATTGTCATAAACACTTTCTGGAACAAAATTAGCCGCTAGAGCTGCATGACGAGCACTCTTGTAGTTGCGTACCTTGGCACGGTAGTTTTGGACCTTAACATTGGTTTGCAAGGTTTTGGCATAGGTATGTTGGAATTGTTCATAAGTCGCATAAAGAGCTTGATAGGCACCACGACGCACCTCACGATTTTTAGACTCCATCAAACGTATGTAAGTCCCATGAGAGAGTTGAACTTCCTTACCATCATCGTCAAGAACATAAGGGAACACAATATCCGCATTGTCCAAGATAGCGAAGGTTTCACTTGCCGAACCAAAGATTTCCCCAGCTCCAGCTAATAATTCTTCTTCACGTTGTGAAAGAACGTGTTCCTTGCCTTGCAAAAGCTTGTCAAAATAGTGTTGATAAACCTGCAATTTTGGCTGAGCTTCTAAAAAGTCAGCATACTGCTTTTCACTAATTTCCATAAATTCAGGTTCATAGAATGAAAAGGCTTGGTCTAGCTGGCTATAGAGAGTCATGGCCTTGGCATAGTACTCTTGATACTTGGCTTCACGTGTGTCCTGGTCATTTTTCATATGAGCATAAACGTAAAGCTTCTCCATTTGGCGTTCCATTTCAAGAGAAAATTCAGTAATTTCGAGTAGGCTATCCGCACTATCCAGGAGATGACCTTCATACTGGGCTACTGTCTCCAATTGTTCTGTTAAATCTTTTAAGGCTTCTTCCCAAGCCTGGTCAGTTGGGTAAATCGTTGATAGATCCCATGTATCTTTTTCATTTATTTCATGTCTTTGTAATACCATTAGATTCCTCCATCCTTTCTATTCTACCATATTTTTTAAGAAATATTGCTGATAAAAGGCTGGTGGATAGAGCTTTTGCCAATCATTTTGAGGATTTTCTTGATAATAGGTTTGAAAATACTGATAATAGCTGGTCAAATCCTTCTCAATTTGGCAAAAATCACCTACTAGTGGTCGAATTTGTGGATACCATTCTTTTAGCCCATAAGTCAGGAGATTTTCTCCATTTTGATATGCTTCTGCTTGTTCTTTCATCCAGAAGGGATTTTGATAGTACAGTTGTTGCCGAATATAGCGACAGATGTCCTTGTCCTGAGAAACTGTAAAATAAGAGATTTTTTGTTTCTTATAGGGAAGACGCAATATCTCCAGTAGACTGCCTTGACCATAGGGAAATTCCTTGATTTGATAATGGAGTTTACCACGGAGGTCTTGGTAAATCAGGTATTTGAGTCTTAAAACTAGTTTTTCCTTGTCTAATTCCCAAACATAAAAGCCCATATTTTGACTGAAATAGAGAAAACCTTGTTGCAGACGGGTTAAGCGGTCTTTGATCCACAGTTTTTGACCCAGCAACCACAGTACTTGGTAACCCTGACTACGATAGCCCTCACTGCGCTCTTTAAGAACTTTTTGAGGCAAGGGGCTACACTGAACTTCTAGAGCTAGATTGCCATTTACAAACACATCTGCAATCTGTTTAAGCTCTAGAAGGGGGTATTCTAATTGAACCTCTGTCTCTTTGTTCAACCACTTATAGAGAGATTCCTTATTGGCCAAGTGTTCTGGACTTTCATTTTCAAATGAAAAATCACAGTCTTTTAAAGATTTATGAGCAAAATGAGTCCGTACACTTAGTCCTTGACGCAAACGGAGCTGGCCTCCACAAGCTGGGCAGGTGTATACTTGCTTCTCAAGCTTATCCTCTAACACATTTACCAACTGTCCCCTAGCATCTCTCGCAACAAACATGATTTCCCTCCTTTTCTATATTATTCGTAAAAATTAATAATCGTATTTTTAATTATCGAAGATGTGAACTAAGAGATTAGGAAAGTCAAATTAATTTCTAACAATGCTTCAGAAGTTATGTCCTACTATTCCAGTTTCGATACTTTATATAATTGACAAAGAAACAAAATCTCCTAGCAATCAATGGACTACTAGGAGATTTTTTTAAAAATTCTATATAATCTATAAAATCAAATACAAATTTTACTAAAAGATTAGATTAGTTCATATATAAATTATACTTCTTCATCTTCTTTACGACGACGGCCTACAAGACCTAGACCAAGTACTGCACTTGCTGCAGCTGCTACCATAGCTACTGTAGGGTCTGCTGTACCTGTATTTGGAAGTTGTCGATCTTTATTTATTGTAGTTTCAGATATTGGAGTTCTATCTGGTATTTCATCAGCACTGCCGTCATAAGCCGGCTTAGCTGGTGTTTCTTCTGAAATACCATTCACACTTCCTATATATTCTGCAGTTTGTGGTGTAATACCGTTGCCTGCGCTATCTGTACTACTTGTGCCTACTGTTGGGGTTACAGCTTCAATTGCTGCTATACCGTCTGTTTGAGCTGTTGCTACTCCTGCATTGTCAGTTGCTGCGTCAATTGCTTGATTTGCTTTTGTTGCTGCGTCTTGTGCTGCTTGTTTAGCCGCATCTTTTTCTTCTTTCGTTGCGTTTGGAGTACCTTCAAGTGCTGTTAATTTTTCTGCTAATTTTTTCGCTACTTCAGCTTTAGCCGCTGCTTTAACTGCTACTGTTGGGGTTACAGCTTCAATTGCTGCTATACCGTCTGTTTGAGCTGTTGCTACTCCTGCATTGTCAGTTGCTGCGTCAATTGCTTGATTTGCTTTTGTTGCTGCGTCTTGTGCTGCTTGTTTAGCCGCATCTTTTTCTTCTTTCGTTGCGTTTGGAGTACCTTCAAGTGCTGTTAATTTAGCTTTTTTAGCCTTATCAACTTCTAATTTAGCTTGAGCTTTTTGAAGCAACAAAGTCTGGGCGTTAATATCTGCTTGATTTTTTCGATTCGCTATTTCTACATTGTTAGTTTCTTCATTCAATATTTCTTGAGCCTTAGCTAATTCTGCTTGATAAGCAGCCCATGCTTCAGGTGTATAATCGATTTGATTTAATGTTGCTACCTTAGCTGCCTCTGCCTGCAGATCAGCTTTATACATATTAATCTTAACTGTTTGTTGTGCAACTGTATCACTACCTGTTTTTTTAGTTCCGTTATCAATCAGATTTCCTGAAGTTTGATAAGAAACTGTCCCCTCCAATTGTTTTTCAATTGGTTTGTTAGTTGGCAAACTAAAAGTATACGTTAAAGTCTGTTCTCGTTTAGGGTCTAAATTGTTAAAACCAAGGGTCAAACTAGTTCCATTTAGTTGGGCCGAGCTTGTACCTGTTGTTCCAACTAATGTTGCACCTTCTGGCAACTCAACTCTATACTGATTATTTGTAGAAGTTGAGAATCCTTTATTAATGACTTTTACAGTCACAGTAGTATTCACAGTAGTAGGAGTAGCAGAAGTAGCTGTAGATTCATAAGTAGTGTTCACAACTTCAGATACAAGATAAGAACCACTAGCAACACGAACATTACTTACAACTCCTCCTGCATTCTCATCAGATGATATAGATGGTTTATTGAATCTGTTATCACCACTATGATTTTCTGTACTTTTATCAAGAGCTGTTTCAAATTGAAGTCTTAATTTTGTTAAGCCTTTAGGAACATTTACAAGAACAGACATTTCTCCCATCGGAGTACCAGCATAACCTCTTGCATACTGACCGAGTACAGCTCCTGTTTCTGGATTTTTAACAACTAGTTTTGCTCCATTATTACCACTATTTATATTTACTGTTGTCCCTCTCCAAGTTACCTTCACTTCTTGGCCACCCACTACATCAATATCTTGATAAATAGGACCAAATTCAGGTTTTTGACGACCACTCCACGCTTCTCTTCCTGGATATACTGCTAAAACAGCTCCTATTCCAGAACCTCTGTCACCCGGAAAAGCATCTCCATATTGAGATGCATTCGCAGTCCAAATAAGAGGAACTGTTGTTGTTGTTGAATTAACAGGTTTCCATCCTGTTAATTTACTTATATCGTTCTTGACAGTAATAGGATCTGATTTTGCAGTTGGAAGTACTGCTCCTTGGCTAGTATCATTAAAATTACCATTTACAATAGCTACATTTGTTGCATTCGTAGCTAGGGGATCTGTGCTTGTTACAGTGCTAGGAGTTGAATCTGTACGGAATGGGTTATTTGTATCCAACGCTTTCCCATTACGTTCATCTCTAGAACCTGAGTTTGTAATAGAATTAGACTCCAAAGTCTTCTCTGCGCTGGTAAGTTTTTTACCTTCACTTAACTTATCAGTTGTATTATCTAATGGTTGTTCTTTTTTCTTTTCAGATTTTGTTTGCAATTTTGATGTCGCTGTAATTAACTTTCTATATGCTGCAGTTAATTCAGTTTGAGTTGTTGCAGTGCTTAAAACAGTTCTTGATTCGTCTAAGATAGTTCTAAGATTATTAACGCTTTCTTCTGTCTTAGTAGCATATGTTCCTTTAGCAAACTTGCCATCAATCTCTTTGATTAAATCTGTTAATTCTTTCTTATCTAGAGTCTCCACCTTCTGGGGTGCTGATTCTGGAGAGGGACTATTTTCAACTGTTGAAGGTTGAGTATTTGTCTCTACTGTTGCAGCAGGACTAGTGGCTACTGTATTACCTTCATAGTTACCATTCTGGGCATTCAGTTCTTTAGGTTGCGGTGCTAAAGTCTCCCCATTAGTTGAAGGCACGCTTTGCTCTGCAGCATATACTCCTCCATTTCCTAAAAACATGAAAAACGCAGCTACTGCGACACTAGCTGCACCAAAGCTGACTTTACGAATAGAAAAACGTAATTGCTTTTCACGATCGTGTTTACCCTTATGAAACATCTAAATTTCCTCCAAAATAAATATCTGTATCTAACTAGATTACACTATTATCCCAATAATTCAATATCCCTTTTTTCATGTTTTCTGATCAATTATAATTTTTATGCGTATATATATATACGCATAAAAGCGCTTTTGTTCTATAATTATAGCGATTCTTGAAATAAAAATTATATAGTCAGAAATATTACATTTTTACAACATTTGGCATTTTTAAAAAGGTTAGGAAATTCTCCAACCTTCATAACATATTTATTTGATTTTCTTAGCTAGCATGGTTGCAAAGCGTAGTTGAATGCGATTGCCATTCTCATCGCGACGGTGCAGATGACCCGGATTTTCATTGTACTTGACCAATTCCCAGTCCTTGTAATAGTCTGCCAATTCCCCTTCTTTAAAGGTGAATGGGAAGTTCACTGAGCAAGGATAATCCTCCGTATCCATGGCACAGACGATAAGATTGTAACCACCGACAGTGGTGTGCTCCTGCATGTTTCGGACAATAGCTGGAATGCGGTCCGCTTGTAGAAACATGAGAACAACTGTTGAAACGATAAAATCATATGCTTGCCCAATGCTGGCTGAATTGATATCGTAAAGACCAACAGGCATATCCAAATCTTCCTGTTCCACAATGCTTTGCAAGATTTCAATGGATAGTTCATTTTGATCTACAGCCGTCACATCAAAACCTTGCTGGGCCAAAAAGAGGGAATTGCGCCCCTGACCACAGCCTAAATCCAAGGCTTTACCCGGTTTCACCGTTTGCATAGCCTCTAGAACTTCTGAATGAACAGGATTAGTATTGTATTTCTTAGGGAAATAATCCTCAGGTTTACAATAAAATTCCAAGTACCATTCCACATCGTCTGTGGCAGCTTCCACTCGATGCCAGGCTTGCGGTTGCGCCATTGGGTTGTCGGCCCCTGCTTCAAAGAGGTGTTCAGCTAGAACTTCTCCTTCTTCACTCAATTCAATAAACTTGAGGGATCCTTTTACAACTGTAATCTTGCCCCAAGTTCCAACCTTGGTATTGTGTTTCTGCTGAACAGCTTCAGGCATAGTTTCTTTATTCCACAAGGGCATACGTTTATAGGCAACTAATTTTTCCATTTCCAATTCCTCTTTTTATCGCTGATTAACAGCTTTCATAACACGCGCGATGTCGCGATTTTGCTCACGTCGTTTGATAGACTCCCGTTTATCATAGTCATGCTTCCCTTTAGCTAAACCTAAAAGGAGCTTGGCATAACCATCTTTGATATAGACTTTCAGGGGAACCAGTGTCATTCCTGTCCCTTTAGTCTCTTGTTCCAATTTTTGGATTTGTTTCTTATGGAGCAGGAGTTTTCGACGACGTTCTGGTTCTTGGTTCCAGATATTGCCCTCTTCGTAAGGAGCAATATGAACATTGCTCAACCAGACCTCCCCATTTTTTACTTGGGCAAAGCCATCCTTGAGATTGATTCGAGCAGCTCGTACACTCTTGATTTCAGTTCCAGTCAGGACCATCCCTGCCTCTAGCGTATCTACGATTGTATAGTCATGACGCGCCTTTTTATTTTGTGCGACGACCTTTCCCTCGCCCTTTGCCATGCTTGGCTCCTTTCTTAGCTACTTCCTTGTAAAAAGGTTTCTTTCCTTTTTTCTTCTTGTCTTTTTGTGAATGCTTGCGCTTATCATTTGAGCGTCCTGATTTTCTCTTGTCTTCCTTCTTATCTGAACGACGATTTGAACCACGCCCTCTGTCTTTGCGACCAGCTTGTTTCAAGCCTTTTTCAATCACATCAAACTCACTTGGGATGTAAGAAAAGTCAATTTCACCCGTCATCTTGTCGGCTCTTTCAACTCGGATACGGATTTGCTGACCTACACGGAAGGTTGTACCTGATTTCTCCCCACGAAGAGTCAAATCCCGCTCATTGAAATGATAAAATTCAGGTAGATTAGTGATGTGAATCAAGCCTTCAACTGTGTTCGGCAATTCGACAAAGAGACCAAACTTGACAATGCTGGACACAACCGCATCGTACTCTTCACCCACATATTCTTCCATGTACTCAGCCTTTTTCATGGCTTCGACTTCACGCTCAGCCTCGATGGCACGACGCTCACGGTTGGAAGACTGGGTCGCAATCTCTGGAATCACTTGCTCAAAATGCTCTGCTATTTCCTTAGAACGCCCATAGTCCCGAATCATGCGGTGAACAAGGAGGTCTGGATAACGGCGAATCGGGCTGGTAAAGTGAGTGTAATAGCCTGCAGCAAGTCCATAGTGGCCGTGATTGTGCTCCGAATAACGAGCCTGCTGCATAGAGCGAAGAAGCATCATGGACAATACATCTGCATATGGTTCTCCCTCAACAGTACGCATGATGTCTTGAAGAGTCTCCTGACTAATCTCACTGGCAGTCCCGTAAATTTGCAATCCAAAACTTGAAGCATAATCAATAAACTTCTGAACCTTTTCAGCCTTAGGCTCCTCATGGATACGATAAATGAAAGGCAAATCCAGCTTGCTGAAATGCTCGGCAACTGTTTCGTTGGCCATCAGCATAAAGGACTCAATCATGCGCTCGGCAACACCACGCTGACGAAGAACGATATCAACAGGCTTACCTTGCTTATCCACTAAAATCTTAGCTTCATTGGTATCGAAATTGAGAGCACCACGTTTCATACGCATGTTTTCTAAAGTTTCATGAAGCTTGGCCATGAGTTCGATACTTGGAACAATTTTCTGATATTCTTGTCTCTTTTCCTCATCGCCAGCTAAGATGTCATTGACATCACTATAGGTCATCCGATAGCTTGTCTTGATAACTGTTTGTGTGATAGTGTAGTTGACCACACGACCATGTTTATCAATCTCCATAATAGCAGACTGGGTCAGGCGGTCAACTTGGGGATTGAGGGAACAGATGCCATTTGACAGTCGTTCTGGAAGCATTGGCACCACTCGGTCTGTCACATAGACAGAAGTCGCGCGGTTAAGGGCTTCCTTATCAAGGGCAGAATCCTCGGTTACATAGTAGGAAACATCTGCGATGTGAACACCAAGCTCCAGATTTCCATTTTTCAAGGCCTTGATATGCACCGCATCGTCCAAGTCCTTGGCGTCAGCACCATCAATGGTAAAGATAATCTCATCTCTTAGATCCAGACGACCTTCCATATCCTTTTGAGACGGAGCATCAGGCACACTTTCTGCTTCCTTGAGAACAGCCTCTGGAAACTCTGAGACAATGTCCATAGACTCCAAAACCTCAAGAACATCAATTCCGACATCCGTTGAATGCCCCACCACATCGAGGACACTAGCGACAAAGAAATCATGTTTCTTGCTTGGGTATTTGTCGATAAAGACCTTAAGAACTTCGGTTCCCTCGAGTTTAAGGGCTGGTTTCTTAACATAGATCGGTTGACTGATTTTCTGATTTTTCGAACGGATGTAGCCAGCATACTTAGGCTTTTCCTGATCTAGAACGATTTGCCCGACAACGGTTGTCAAACTGTGTTCTAAGATATCAATAATTTTTGCTTCTGCTGCTGTTCCCTTATTGCGGTCAGCGACTTTCTTAATCACGACCTCAACGGTATCACCATCAATAGCATAGTTGACATCGTTTTTTCCTACAAAAAGGTCGTCCTCCTCACCTTCCAGACTAACAAAGCCAAAGCCATTTTTATGGGCATGAAAAATCCCCTTGAGAGTAATCTCATGTTTTTTCTTGACTTCCAAAGTCAAAGTTCCATCTTCTTCAAAGCGTATCTGGTGCTTTCTTTCCATTAAGGACAAGGTTTTAATCAACTCACGAAAATCCTTGGAACCATCTTTTTCCAAAGCCTGAGCCAAGTCATTGACAGTCACCTTTCCCTTGTCTTGTAAATATTCTTTTATTCTATCTTTCATATTTTCTTTCTAGATTTTTTATTTTCTTTTACTGTAAAACCTTCTCAAATATCTTTTAAAAATAAAAAGAGGCAAAGACCTAGTCCTGCCCATTATTTTCTTATCTACTTGATAATACCGTCAATGCTAAGGCAATGGCTAGCCAGAAAAAGACTAAAATCCCTGTCAAACGCTGCATTACAGCTTCAAAACCGCGTGCTTTACTGCGTTCAAACAAATCACCTGAGCTGGCATCAAATACATTGCTGGATTGGTTTTTGGTTGGTTGCATGAAAATCGCAATCACAATCACAACAGATAATACTAATAAAATGGTTAATAATAGGTTATACATATCAAACTCCTTAAAATCCCTATTATTTTACCATAAAATCTACTTAGATTCAAGATGTAGGGTTACTTTTCTTTCCTTGGGACAATACTTTAAAACCTCAATCTTGTCTGGATGAGTTTTTGAATTTTTACTGGTTAGGTAATTGATACTGCCACAAGAGGAGCATTTGAGATTAATTTTTACTCGCACTAGATTTCCTTTACTTTTAATAATGTTCGAAATTGAAGAAGGTTAAAGAGACAACTAAAGGCAACACAAAGACTTGTCGCATAGAAGACTGCATGGTAGCCAAATTGACCTGCTACTGCAGAACCTGCCATGGGACCAACAACACCTCCCAGATAAAAGAATACCTGATTGAAGGCAAAGACCCTCGAAATACCAGCTTTGGGCGTCATCTTGCTGAGAAGGGCATTAACTCCGGGAATCAAAGCACCGGTTCCCAATCCAAATAGGAAACGATAAAATCCTAGTTGAAGGGGGCTAGAAGCATTGGCACAGAGGAGATAGATGATGACTGAATAAAACTGGGCGACAACTAAAAGACGATGATTGCCCACCTTGTCACCTAGCTTGCCCATGATTCCTGCACTCATCATACTGGAAAAGCCCATACTGGATACAATCAAACCAGATACAAAAAGAAGATTCTCTGTCTGGCCTAAGTCGCGTACATAAAGAGCCAAAATGGGGCCGATTGATTGGGCTGAAAATTGGATGACAAAACTGGTCAAAAAGAGGTTGACCAAAAGATAGGGATATTTAACTGATGTAAATAATTCCTTTGTTGGGATGGCCTTTTCCTTGGCTACTGGTTGAAAATCTTCCTTAATAAATAAAATAGTCAAAACAGCAGCTAAGAATAGAAAACTACCAACCAGTAAGAAAACAGTACGAATGTCAAATAATTCTGCAATAAATCCCCCGATAAAGGGACCAGTTAGAGTACCTGCAACTACGCCTGTAGACAAAGTACCTAAGGCAGAGCCTGATTTTTCCTTGGGAACCTGACTGGCTATCAAGGCAGTTGCATTAGGAACAAATCCTGCAAATACACCATTCAGTAAACGAAGAAAGATTAACCAATAAATATTTTGCACAAAGGCCAAGCCTCCCATAGTAATGGTCATGGCCAGACCAGCACGAATCATCATGGGTTTTCGACCGTATTTATCAGCAAGGATGCCCCAGATAGGAGAGAAAATTGCCGCGGAAATAGCAGAGACAGAAATAGCTAAGCCTGCATAAAAAGCAGCTTGCTCGCTCCCTACACCTAGATTTTCCACAAAGATAGGCATAAAGGGCACAACCAAAGAAATACTAGCTCCAGTTAGAAAATTACCAAACCAGGCAATGCGCAGATTATCCTTCCAGTTAATGTCTGTCATCTTGCTTACCTCCCTCAAGCAGGGAGAACACCTGAGTAAGAAGCTGGTCCTGATTTCCATTGTTGTTTAAAACATGGCTGGCCAAATCTTTCTTTTTTTCTAAAGGCCACTGGGCTGCCAGACGAGATTCAGCTTCATTTATGGATAACCGGTCCCTTTTCATTAAGCGTTCTACTTGGACCTCTCTATCCACATAGACTAACCATGTCTCATCAAACCAAGAGGCATAGTCTTGTTCAAAAAGCAGGGGAATATCCATGAAGAAAATCTCTTCTGTCTGAGCCAACTGGTCTCTCAACGTAGCTAGTTCCTCACGGATAATCTTTCCTTGGATTTGCTTAGACCATTCCCGTTCATCAGGATTTGAAAAGATAAGACTAGCTAGGAGAGGGCGATTGAGTTCTCCGTTTTCAAGGATGATTTCTTGCCCAAAGTGCTGGACTAGAGCCTGAAACAGACGACCACTAGGTTTCTGTAGTTGGTGGACGACTGCGTCGGCATCCACTACTTGAAAACCTTGCTTTCTTAGAAAATTTGTCACGGTTGACTTACCAGAGGCAATTCCCCCAGTGATTCCGATGATTTTTCCCATCAGCCCCTCCTTTGGCACTGAGGACAAAAGTGAGTTCCTCGTCCACCTAGTTGAATTTTCTCAATGATGGTGCCACAGCGTACACATTCTTGACCAGCCTTGTCATAGACTTGATGAAAATCCTGCATGGTTCCATCTTCCCCAAAGGCATTGGTATAAGTTCGGATGGTGGAACCACCTTTTTCAACAGCCTGTCCCAATACAGCGATGGTCTGGTCATGAATAGCTGTCGCTTCTGCTACTGTCAAAGTCTGGGAAGGTCTAGCCGGATGAACCTGAGCTCGCCAGAGAACCTCATCCACATAGATATTGCCAAGTCCAGCTACCAAGGTTTGGTCTAGAAGATGGGATTTGATAGGCTTTTTAGACTTGGATAGGGTAGCTTGAAAGACCTGTAAATCAAAGTCTTGTTCGCTTGGTTCAGGACCTAATTTTTTAGAAATAAAGTAGGCGTCTAAAAGGTCAGGAGCCAAGAGTTCCATAGTACCAAACTTGCGAACATCCTCATAAACAAGCGTGCCACCATCTTCAAACTGAAAAAAAACATGGGCATGCTTGCGTTCAGGTACTTGGTCTGGATAGTAAAAATACTTGCCCTCCATCCGCAAATGGGAAATCAAGACCTTGTCTGTCAGGTAGAAAATCAAATATTTACCACGACGTCCCATTGACTCAACAATCTGACCAGGCACTTCCTTTTGAAATTCGTCCAAATCCGTCTTAATCATCTTGGGATAGCGAATTTCTATACTCGAAATCTTTTTACTCAGAATCAATTTTTCCAAGCTACGACGAACGGTTTCAACCTCAGGTAATTCAGGCATAAGTCCTCCTTCTGTAAAAACAAGAAGCAGGCATGAGCCCACCTCTACTTAGTATTCTTTTTCATTATAGCCAAAGTCAGCCAAATCTAGCTTTTTATCGCGCCAGTTTTTCTTGACCTTGACCCAGGTTTCTAGGAAGACCTTGTCTCCTAGCATGAGTTCAATATCACGACGAGCCATGCTACCGATTTTCTTAAGCATAGCACCACCTTTACCGATGATAATCCCTTTTTGGCTATCGCGCTCGACCATGATTGTTGCACGGATATGCACCTTGTCTGTCTCTTCATCTCGTTTCATAGAATCCACTACTACTGCAACAGAATGCGGAATTTCTTCACGAGTTAGGTGCAAAACTTTCTCGCGAATCATTTCAGAAAACAAGAATCGCTCTGGATGGTCTGTGATTTGATCAGACGGAAAATATTGGAAACCTTCGTCCAGATTTTCACTCAAAATATCCACTAGACGAGAGACGTTATTTCCTTGAAGGGCTGAGATTGGTACAATTTCCTTAAAGTTCATTTGATTACGGAAGTCATCAATCTGAGACAAGAGCTGGTCTGGGTGAACCTTATCGATCTTGTTCACCACCAAAATCACAGGAACCTTGGCAGCCTTGAGACGCTCGATAATCATATCGTCCCCCTTACCACGCGCTTCATCAGCAGGCACCATGAAAAGAACTGTATCCACTTCGCGAAGGGTACTGTAGGCAGACTCAACCATGAAATCTCCTAGAGCTGTTTTAGGCTTGTGAATCCCTGGTGTGTCGATAAAGACGATTTGTTCCTTATCAGTCGTGTAAATTCCCATGATTTTGTTACGCGTTGTCTGCGCCTTGTCACTCATGATGGCAATCTTTTGCCCCATAACGTGATTTAAAAAGGTTGACTTCCCAACATTGGGACGTCCTAAAATGGCTACAAAGCCTGATTTAAAAGTCATAATTTCCTCTTACTGTTTAAAATAATAAATCCCAGATTCGTGGGAGAAAAATCAATGCGCCTGTTAAGGCTGCGAAAAGAGAGACCACTAATACCGCGCCAGCCGCCATATCCTTGGCATTTTTAGCCAGCATGGAAAAGTGATAGTGACTGGCCAAATCCACCACATTTTCAATAGCAGAGTTGATAATTTCAAAAGCTACTACCAAGAAAATGCTCAATAGGAGAAAGAGCCATTCGATTCGTGACACCTGAAAAACAAAACCTGCAAGGATGACTACTAGAGCCGTCACTGCATGTTTTCGCATATTGCGTTCTTCCTTGATAGCAGTCAGAATTCCTGTAAGAGCAAATTCTAAACTAGATACCAGGTCACGATTTTTCCATTTTCGTTTATTGTCTTGTGAGTCCATAGGCTGTCAAAATTTCTTCTTGTAAACCGAACATCTCCGCTTCTTCTTCCGGAGTGTAGTGATCATAGCCGTTGATATGTAAAAAGCCGTGTACTGCCAAGAAGCCCATCTCACGCTCAAAGCTGTGGCCATATTCCTCAGCCTGCTCATGAGCCTTATCGATAGAGATGAACAGTTCCCCAATATAGGCATCAAACTCAGACATCATCTCTGCCAATTCTGGATTTTCAAGTAAATCCTCTTCGTCAAAGGCAATTTCCAACTCTGGCTTATACTCAAGGCTGATAACATCTGTCGGACGGTCTGTGTCACGGTACTCCAGATTGAGTTCATGACTACGCTCATTGGTCACAAAGGTGACTGCCATCTCCTTGTCTTCTTTGCCTAATTTTTGGGCTGCAAATTCCAAAATTTCTTGGGTTTGTTGCAACATTTCTTTTGAAACTTGACCAGTTTCATCTACCATTTCAATATACATGTGCTTCTCGTTTCTCTTTACTTGGCTTTATTATACCACATTTCCATGATTTTATTCTACCTTTTTGATATAATACTATGGAATACAATCACAAGGAGAGAACGATGTCATTTGACGGATTTTTTTTACACCACATGGTTGAGGAATTGCGAAGAGAGTTAGTGAATGGTCGCATCCAGAAAATCAATCAACCTTTTGAACAAGAGTTGGTCTTGCAAATCCGCAGCAATCGCCAAAGCCATCGCCTGCTCCTCTCTGCCCATCCAGTTTTTGGACGCATTCAGCTGACCCAAACGACTTTTGAAAATCCAGCCCAACCTTCCACCTTTATCATGGTTTTGAGAAAGTATTTGCAGGGTGCCCTGATTGAGTCGATTGAGCAAGTGGAAAATGACCGTATTGTGGAAATGACAGTTTCCAATAAAAACGAGATTGGAGACCATATTCAGGCTACCTTGATTATCGAAATCATGGGGAAACACAGTAATATTCTACTGGTCGATAAAAGCAGTCATAAAATCCTCGAAGTCATCAAACACGTTGGTTTTTCACAAAATAGCTACCGCACCTTGCTTCCTGGGTCGACCTACATCGCTCCACCAAGTACAGAATCTCTCAATCCTTTTACAATCAAGGACGAAAAGCTCTTTGAAATCCTACAAACACAGGAAACGACAGCTAAAAACCTTCAAAGCCTCTTTCAAGGTCTGGGACGCGATACGGCAAATGAATTGGAAAGGATACTGGTTAGTGAAAAACTTTCCACTTTTCGAAACTTTTTCAATCAAGAAACCAAGCCATGCTTGACTGAGACTTCCTTCAGCCCAGTTCCTTTTGCAAATCAGGTGGGAGAACCTTTTACCAGTCTTTCTGATTTGTTGGACACCTACTATAAGGATAAGGCTGAGCGCGACCGTGTCAAACAGCAAGCCAGTGAACTCATTCGTCGTGTTGAAAATGAACTTCATAAAAACCGCCACAAACTGAAAAAACAGGAAAAAGAATTACTGGCGACAGACAATGCTGAAGAATTTCGCCAAAAAGGGGAATTGCTAACAACCTTCCTCCACCAAGTGCCTAACGACCAAGACCAGGTTATCCTAGACAACTACTACACCAACCAACCTATCACGATTGCGCTTGATAAGGCTCTGACTCCCAACCAGAATGCCCAACGCTATTTCAAACGCTATCAGAAATTAAAAGAAGCTGTCAAATACTTGACTGATCTGATTGAAGAAACCAAGGCAACCATTCTCTATTTGGAAAGTGTAGAAACCGTCCTCAACCAAGCTGGACTGGAAGAAATCGCTGAAATCCGTGAAGAATTGATTCAAACAGGTTTTATCCGCAGAAGACAACGGGAGAAAATCCAGAAACGCAAAAAACCAGAACAATATCTAGCAAGCGATGGCAAAACCATCATCTATGTAGGACGCAATAACCTGCAAAACGAGGAGCTAACCTTTAAAATGGCCCGCAAGGAGGAACTTTGGTTCCATGCCAAGGACATTCCTGGAAGCCATGTTGTCATCTCAGGCAATCTTGATCCATCTGATGAAGTCAAGACAGACGCGGCAGAACTAGCCGCCTACTTCTCTCAAGGTCGCCTGTCAAATCTGGTGCAGGTAGATATGATTGAAGTCAAGAAACTCAACAAACCAACTGGTGGAAAACCCGGCTTTGTCACCTACACAGGACAAAAGACCCTCCGTGTCACACCAGATCCAGAAAAAATCGCATCCATGAAAAAATCCTGATTTTACTTGAAATCAGGATTTTTAATTTATACTCAATGAAAATCAAAGAGCAAACTAGGAAACTAGCCGCAGGCTGTACTTGAGTACGGCAAGGCGACGTTGACGTGGTTTGAAGAGATTTTCGAAGAGTATTACTATTCACTCAAATCATATCCAATTATAGGACTAATCTTTCCCACCTAGTTTCTCATTGATTTTCATCATCACACTAGCAATTTTTTCGCCCCAATAAGGGTCTGAGGCATATTCAACATTCATACCAGACGCCTTATTTCCAAGGAAAGTTCTGCCCCTATCGATATAATTTTCCTTAATCCACTTGGTTGCACCTAAAATTCCCTTATCCACATCATCAAATGTCTTGGCAGAAAGGTAAGGAGTCGTATCATAGGCTGTAATTCCAAAGAAATTATTCTTATCTTTGGCAATCTTACTTCGTCCCCAGTCACTTTCTAAGGCACTATGGGAAAGGAGGTAAAGGGCATTGATATGGTAATGTTCTTCGGCTTCCTTAAAGGTAGCTCCCTTGTTCTCCAAGAGGCTATTATTAATATTTAACAAACTAAATACCTTATCCAAGTCTTCAGCACTATAGTTTGTAGCCTCTGTTAAATCTTTGAAAAGGAAGGGATTCTCAAGCTTAAAACCATCAAAATGCAGGCCATCTGCCGAATAATATTTCTTGCCTACTTCCATATCAGAAAGATGAGAAGCTACTGGGATACTAGCATTCTGAGCCACATAGTGATAAAAACGATGTCCATCACTCTCATAATAAGGGATAAAATCCTTGCTGGCATCTAGTGCTTGTAAATCTTCTGTTTTCATATAGCCTGACAAACCAGAAATAGTAATAGCCAGGCGCTTGTCATCACTTTTTCTATCCTTATCTAGCCAAACAACACTACCTTGCGATATATAGGAGAGCCTTTCACCATCTACATTATAAATATTTGCTGTGACAGGCACTACTTGATAATAAGAAGCATTTTCATTTGTAACTTTTTCTCCAAGCCATTTACCATCGCTTCCTAGCTGATGACCATCAATAGTCTCATTTTTTGCCATGTAGCCACCGGATTTGAAGTAGTACCAGGCTTGATTTTTAGAATCGTATACCCATTCTTTCTCAGCCATTTTGCCATCAGATTTTAGATAAAACCATGACTCCTTATCCAAAATCCATTCATTGGCTGCCATATAGCCACCGGATTTTAGATAATAATAGTGACCATTTTCGAAAATCCATTCTTTATCAGCATGATTTCCAGTTTTTTTAATGTAAAACCAAGATTGGTATTGTTTGTCAAAAAGCCAACCTTGCTGTACTTTAGCGCCACTAGCACTCACATAAGCCTGTTCAATCCACTGACTTGTCAGTAGATAACCACCGGATTTGAAATAATAGTCCTTACCTTTGATTTGAAGCCATTCTTTCTCTGCGTGTTGTCCATCTGCTTTGATATAAAACCAAGCATCATATTGAGAATCATAGACCCAGTCTTCTATTACCTTGGCACCTGTAGCACCGACATAGGAAGCTCCTAGCCAAGCATTTCTTTTCATCTTTCCATCTTGGTCAAGATAATAGAGGACCCCCTTGTCTTCTATCCATTCTGACTTGGCCATATAGCCACCAGATTTGAAGTAAAAATAGTCGTCACCTTGCTTTAGCCATTCATTTTCAGCATAGTTAGCATCTTCTTTTATATAAAACCAAGATTGATAATGAGCATCAAAAACCCACTCATTCGCTGCTTGACTGCCATCTGCTTTCAGGTATTGTTTTCCTTGCCAAATACCATCGCTAGCAATTGCACTCTCTGGTCTGGCTAAGAAAAATAGCAGGGCTAAAAAAATAAATCTCAATTTCTTCATTAATTTACTTCCTCTGTTCTTACTCATTTCATTATATCAAAATTCTCTATAATCAACATTACAAACTAATAAAAAATCAAGAACAGATTGATTGCAGTTTACCTCAGAGACTCTTTTACTTCCTTGCGTAGATCTTCCAGACTGCTAATGCCGTATTTGTCCATGGCTTTTGGCAGATTTTCGATGATATCAGGGCAGGCATAAGGATTGGTAAAGTTGGCTGTTCCAACTCCAATAGCAGATGCTCCAGCCAGATACATTTCTAGGGCAGCTTCAGCCGAATCCACTCCTCCCATTCCAATGATAGGCAGGTCTGTTGTTTGAGCGACTTGGCGTATGAGTTTGAGGGCTACTGGAAAGACTGCTGGACCAGACATCCCACCTGTTCCATTGGCCAAGATTGGTTTTCTGGTTTTGAGGTCAAAACGCATTCCAACCAGAGTATTGATCATGGTTAAGCCACTTGCCCCCGCATCTTCTGCAGCTTTTGCGACAGTAACGATATCGGTCACACTAGGGGTTAATTTGACATAAACTGGCACATCAGAGGCTTCCACAGCTGCTTTCACCACATCATAAGCTAAATCTGGATCTTGACCAATCAAAAGTCCGTGATTACAGTGGTCAACATTGGGGCAAGAAATATTGAGCTCAATAGCCTTCACATTAGCTGCCTTGGAAATACCATGAGAAACAGCCGCATACTCTTGTTTTGAAAAACCAGCTACATTGGCGATAATAGGAAGATTTGGATATTCTCTTTCCAACCAAGGTAGCTTTTCGGCCAAAACAATTTCCAAACCAGGATTTTGCAAACCGATTGCATTGAGCATACCAGCGGGTGTTTCTGCCACTCTTGGAGTTGGATTTCCAAAACGGGGTTCAAGAGTTGTCGCCTTGATCATAATAGAACCCAAAAGGTCTAAATCATAGTACTTGGCATACTCTTGTCCAAAACCAAAACAGCCTGATGCTGGAATAATGGGGTTTTTCAAGTCCAAGCCCGGTAGAGAAACTTGTAAACGATTTGTAGTCATGACTTTCTCCTTATAATACAACTGTTCCTGTACGGAAAACAGGACCATCTTCACAGACGCGTTGGCTGACTGTCTCACTTTCTGGCACTTTTAGAACGCAGGCATAGCAAGCCCCCATCCCACAAGCCATACGAGATTCCAGAGATAGATAGGCTCTTGGGTGGTCATAAAAGGTTTGATTAATATACTTCATCATTCCTGGAGCCCCACATGAGTAAACAGCATCAAATTGATTGTCTAAATCCTTGATAACAACGGAGACATTTCCCTTGATACCATAAGAACCATCATCTGTCGTTACAAAGACTTGACCATATTGAGCTAATTCCGTCTCTAAAATAACAGCATCCTTAGTGGCAAAACCGAGAACTGTCACTACTTTCACACCACGCGCATGCAATTCCTTGGCTACTTCAAGCAAGGGCGGAACACCAATCCCCCCACCAACAAGAAGAACCTGGCTCTGCTCATCAAGGTCAGACAAGTCAAAACCATTCCCCTGAGGGCCCATCACATCAAGAGTGTCTCCCTGACTTAAGGTTGAGAAAATAGCTGTGCCAGCCCCTTCAATCCGATAAATGAGATGACACTGCTTATTAGCCTTATCAATAGACGAAATTGAAATAGGACGGCGCAAGAGATGGGCATCATCGGGAACACGCAGATGAAGAAATTGGCCTGCTCGCATGGCTTCAACCATTTCCCCTTCTAGGACTAATTCAAAGATTTTTGGCGCGATTTCCTCCTGTGCAACCACCTTCATGGTTTCCAATCGAATAGCACCCAAACGTTTCTTACATGTGGGATTCATGACTTTTCCTCCTTAAATTTTAAGGGGACCAGATAAAGAAAAGACCTTGCTAGTGCAAGGTCTCAGTTAAAATCGTACAACACAAGAGAGCACACTCAAAAAGTCTCCTCTAGAAAATTGTACTATTCTTTTATCTGACACCTTGTGAGTCTCTCTGGACTCCCCTTAAAGGTTAAATTTTTACTAGTATACTCTTTCAGCTAAAAAAAGTCAAGTAGAAAACGAACATTCTACTTGACCTCACGAGATTATTTTTCACGAATGACTTCGACCTTGTAGCCATCAGGGTCTTTGACAAAGTAATAGTTAGGTGCAGTTCCTGGTAGGCCATTTGGCTCAGTAACTTCATAACCTTTGGCACTGTGCTCTTGATGAAGAGCTTCAAGATCAGGTGTACTGAGGGCGATATGGGCAAAGCCATCTCCAACCACATACGGACCGTGATCGTAGTTATAAGTCAACTCCAACTCATAGTCATCACCCTCAAGACCTAGATAGACAATCGTGAAGGCATGGTCTGGAAAATCTCTGCGACGCAATTCTTTAAAACCAAAAGCATCTTGATAGAATGCGATTGATTTTTCAAGGTTTTCTACTCGCAAGCAAGTGTGTAGCATTTTTGAAGCCATATTTTTCTCCTTTATTTTTAAAAAGACTGGGACAATCCTGTTCCAGTCTTATCTGTTATTATTTACCAAGTTTTGCTTTAGCTGCATCTGCAAGAGCTGTGAAAGCTGCTGCATCGTTAACAGCCAAGTCAGCAAGCATTTTACGGTTAACTTCGATCTCAGCCAATTTCAAACCATGCATCAATTGTGAGTATGAAAGTCCGTTCAAAC
>CAUQXM010000008.1:0-48523 GCA_963522215.1 uncultured Streptococcus sp.
TTTCTCCTGTTTCAAAGTAATGGTTGATTTGGTTGAAGAGGTAAGGATTTCCCATAGCAGCTCGTCCAATCATGACAGCGTCAGCACCAACTTCTTCGATGCGTTGTTTGGCTTCTTGGACCGTACGGATATCACCGTTGGCGATAAATGGAATTTTTGTCAGAGCTTGGGCAACCTTATGAAGGGTCTCAAGGTCTGCGTGACCTGTATACATTTGCTCACGGGTACGGCCATGCATAGCAAGGGCAGAAACACCTGCTGCTTCAGCAGCGAGGGCATTTTCTACTGCAAGAGATGGGTCCGCCCAGCCGGTACGCATTTTAACAGTAAGGGGGATATCAAGGACAGATTGGACCTTGTTGATGATAGAGTAAATCTTGTCTGGATCCTTGAGCCACATAGCGCCAGCTTCGTTCTTCACGATTTTGTTAACTGGGCAGCCCATGTTGATATCGACGATATCGGTCTTGGTGTTTTCTTGGATGAATTCTGCTGCGCGTGCGAGGCTGTCTTCATCACTACCAAAAAGTTGGATAGAGACAGGGTTTTCGCCTTCATCGATATGAAGCATGTGCAGGGTTTTTTCGTTGTTGTATTGGATTCCCTTGTCAGAGACCATTTCCATGACAACGAGTCCAGCTCCGAGCTCTTTTGCGATGGTACGAAAGGCTGAGTTTGTCACGCCAGCCATAGGCGCTAAAACGGTACGATTGGGAATCTCAACATTGCCAATCATAAAGGGTGTATTAAGATTTGTCACGAATGAGTTCCTCCAGGTCGTTTTCATCAAAGTTATAAGTTGTTTGGCAGAATTGACAAGTGATTTCTGCCCCGTGGTCTTCCTCTTTCATTTCCTGTAAGTCTGAGCTTGGAAGGCTGGCAAGAGCGTTCATAAAGCGCTCATGGCTACAGTCACATTGGAAACGGATTTCTTCTTCAGAAAGACGCTTGTAGGCCTCGTCACCGTAGATAGCCTTGAGGAGGGCTTCGATATGGTCTTCACTTTCCAGAAGCGTTGAGATAGCTGGCATTTCTTGGATGCGTTTTTCAAAGCGAGCAATCTCTTCTTCCTTGGCTCCCGGTAAGACTTGAACTAGGAAACCACCTGCAACCTTGACCTTGTCTTCCTCGTCCAAAAGGACATTGAGACCGACTGCTGAAGGCGTTTGTTGGCTTTCAGTCAGGTAAAAGGCAAGGTCTTCACCGATTTCTCCAGAGATGAGGGGTGTCATAGAGTTGTAAGGATTTCCAGTACCGTAGTCTGTGATAACGAGGAATTGACCGTTTCCAACAAAAGGTCCGACTAGGACTTCACCAGTTGCAGTCTTTTTGATATCGACACCAGGATTTTGAACGTAACCTTTGACGTTCCCCTTGGTATCAGCGACGGTGATGATAGCACCTAGTGAGCTAGATCCCAGCACCTTAACTGTTAGTTTAGTATTTCCTTTTTCATTGGCTGCGAGAATCTGGCTAGCGATAAGAGTTCGACCAAGTGCTACAGTTGAGCTAGCTTGGGTTTGGTGTTTTTCTTGAGCAGTGCGGACGGTTTCTGTGCTATCAAGGACAAAAGCACGAAAGGCTCCGCTTTCTGATATAGTTTTAATAATTTTATCCATAGCTACTATTTTAGCATAAAAATGCCCAAAGGGGGAGCCGTGTGTTTGCTGATTTTCAGGATAATGGACTGGGAAATCAGCATGAAAATAAAAAGAGAAACAGATTATTTCAGCATTTGTAAGATTTATGCTATGCTTAAGATAGAAAATGAAAGGGGTAACAAATGTATTTAGGAGACTTGATGGAAAAGGCTGAATCTGGCCAATTTTCAATCCTTTCCTTTCTATTACAAGAGTCTCAGACGACCGTCAAGGCTGTAATGGAGGAAACAGGATTTTCAAAAGCAACTCTAACCAAATATGTCACCCTGCTCAATGACAAGGCTTTGGACAGTGGCTTAGAGCTGACTATTTCCTTAGAAGATGAAAATCTGCGTCTGTCAATCGGTGCAGCTACCAAGGGGAGAGATATCCGGAGCTTGTTTTTGGAGAATGCTGTTAAATACCAGATTTTGGTCTATCTTCTCTACCACCAACAGTTTTTAGCCCATCAGCTGGCTCAAGAATTGATGATTAGTGAGGCTACGCTTGGTCGCCACTTAGCTAGTTTGAATCAGATTTTGTCAGAATTTGACTTATCCATCCAAAATGGACGTTGGCGAGGTCCAGAGCATCAGATTCGCTATTTCTATTTCTGTCTTTTCCGCAAGGTCTGGTCCAGTCAGGAATGGGAAGGTCACATGCAGAAACCAGAGAGAAAGCAGGAAATTGCTACACTAGAAGAAATCTGCGGTGCGAGTTTGTCTTCGGGGCAGAAATTAGATTTGATTCTCTGGGCTCATATCAGTCAACAACGTCTCCGTGTCAATGCCTGTCAGTTTCAAGTCATAGAAGAGAAAATGCGAGGGTATTTTGACAATATTTTCTACCTTCGTTTGCATCGAAAGGCTCCGTCCTTTTTCGCTGGACAACACCTTCCTCTAGGAACTGAGGATGGGGAGATGATGATTTTCTTCTCTTTCCTCCTATCTCATCGCATTCTTCCTCTTCATACTATGGAGTATATCCTTGGTTTTGGAGGGCAGTTGGCAGATTTGCTGACGCAATTGATTCAAGAAATGAAGAAGGAGGAACTATTGGGGGACTATACAGAGGACCATGTCACTTATGAACTCAGTCAGCTTTGTGCTCAAGTCTATCTCTATAAGGGCTATATTTTACAGGACCGCTACAAGTACCAGTTGGAGAATCGTCATCCCTATTTGCTGATGGAACATGATTTTAGGGGAACGGCAGAGGAGATTTTTCGTGCCTTGCCTGCCTTTCATCAGGGGACGGATTTGGATAAGAAGATTCTCTGGGAATGGCTTCAGTTAATGGAATATATGGCTGAAAATGGTGGTCAGCATATGCGGATTGGTCTGGATTTGACATCTGGTTTTCTTGTCTTTTCAAGGATGGCATCCATTTTGAAACGGTATTTGGAATACAATCGTTTTATTACCATTGAAGCCTATGACCGAACTCGACATTATGATTTGCTGGTTACCAATAACCCGATTCATAAGAAGGAACAGACCCTAGTCTATTATTTAAAAAACGACTTGGATATGGAAGATTTGGCGGCTATTCGTCAGTTATTATTCACTTAAAAGGCTTGGTCGTTCCAGGTCTTTTTTGTGAAATTCACACAATCTCCTCACATTTTTTAAAAAATTAAAAAAAGTTGATAAACAAGAAAGCGCTTTATTTTGTATACTAGTAAGTGTAAAGAGGAAACATCCTCAAGATCTTTATCAGGAGGACAGCACATGTCACAAGAAAAATACATCATGGCCATTGACCAGGGGACTACAAGTTCTCGTGCCATTATTTTCAACAAAAAAGGAGAAAAGGTCAGCTCGAGTCAAAAAGAGTTTACCCAGATTTTCCCTCAGGCAGGTTGGGTAGAGCACAATGCCAATGAAATTTGGAACTCAGTCCAGTCAGTTATTGCGGGTGCTTTCATCGAAAGTGGTGTCAAGCCAAGTCAAATCGAAGCAATCGGAATTACCAACCAACGTGAAACAACTGTTGTCTGGGATAAGAAAACAGGGCTCCCTATCTACAACGCTATCGTTTGGCAGTCTCGCCAAACAGCCCCTTTAGCTGAGCAACTAAAAAACCAAGGTTATGTGGAAAAATTCCATGAAAAGACTGGTTTGATCATCGATGCTTACTTCTCTGCGACCAAGGTTCGTTGGATTTTGGACCATGTCGAAGGCGCTCAAGAGCGAGCAGAAAAAGGGGAATTGCTCTTTGGTACCATCGATACTTGGTTGGTTTGGAAATTGACTGACGGTGCGGCTCACGTGACTGACTACTCAAATGCAGCTCGTACCATGCTTTATAACATTAAAGAACTCAAATGGGATGATGAGATTTTGGAAATCCTCAACATTCCTAAGGCTATGCTTCCAGAAGTTCGTTCTAACTCTGAAATTTACGGTAAGACAGCGCCATTCCATTTCTATGGTGGAGAAGTGCCAATCTCAGGTATGGCTGGGGACCAACAAGCAGCCCTCTTTGGACAGTTGGCCTTTGAACCAGGTATGGTCAAGAATACTTATGGAACAGGTTCTTTCATCATCATGAATACTGGTGAAGAGATGCAGTTGTCTGAAAACAACCTATTAACAACCATTGGTTACGGAATCAACGGCAAGGTTTACTATGCCTTGGAAGGTTCTATCTTCATCGCAGGAAGTGCCATTCAGTGGCTTCGTGACGGTCTTCGCATGGTTGAAAATTCACCAGAATCTGAAAAATACGCTCGTGATTCTCACAACAATGATGAAGTTTATGTCGTTCCAGCCTTTACAGGTCTAGGTGCTCCATACTGGAACCAAAACGCTCGAGGTTCTGTCTTTGGCTTAACTCGTGGAACAACTAAAGAAGACTTTATCAAGGCGACTTTGCAATCTATCGCTTATCAGGTGCGTGATATCATCGACACCATGCAAGTGGATGCGCAGACAGCTATCCAAGTCTTGAAAGTAGACGGTGGTGCAGCTATGAACAATTTCCTCATGCAGTTCCAAGCTGACATTTTGGGAATCGATATCGCACGCGCCAAAAACTTGGAAACAACAGCTCTAGGGGCAGCCTTCCTAGCAGGTTTGTCAGTAGGTTACTGGAAAGACTTGGATGAGTTGAAACTCTTGAACGAGACAGGAGAGCTCTTCGAGCCATCTATGAACGAATCTCGCAAGGAACAACTCTACAAGGGCTGGAAGAAAGCTGTGAAAGCAACCCAAGTCTTTGCGGAAGTAGACGACTAATACTGGAAGAATAAAGCGACTCAGTTAGAAAGTGTGTAAATATGGAATTTTCAAAGAAAACACGTGAATTATCAATTAAAAAAATGCAAGAACGTACCTTGGACCTCTTGATTATCGGTGGAGGAATCACAGGTGCTGGTGTAGCCTTGCAGGCGGCAGCTAGTGGTCTAGATACTGGTTTGATTGAAATGCAGGACTTCGCAGAAGGAACATCCAGTCGTTCAACAAAATTGGTTCACGGAGGACTACGTTACCTTAAGCAATTTGATGTAGAAGTGGTATCAGATACAGTTTCAGAACGTGCAGTGGTTCAACAAATCGCACCACACATTCCAAAACCGGATCCAATGCTCTTGCCAGTTTACGATGAAGATGGAGCGACTTTTAGCCTCTTCCGTCTTAAAGTAGCTATGGACTTGTATGACCTTTTGGCAGGAGTTAACAACACACCAGCTGCTAACAAGGTTTTGAGTAAGGAAGAAGTCTTGGAACGCCAGCCAAACTTGAAGAAAGAAGGTTTGGTAGGAGGTGGGGTTTACCTTGACTTCCGTAACAACGATGCACGTCTCGTGATTGAAAACATCAAACGTGCCAACCAAGACGGTGCCCTCATTGCCAACCACGTGAAGGCAGAAGGCTTCCTCTTTGACGAAAGTGGCAAGATTACAGGTGTTGTAGCTCGTGATCTGTTGACAGACCAAGTCTTTGAAATCAAGGCCCGTCTGGTGATTAACACAACAGGTCCTTGGAGCGACAAGGTACGCAATTTGTCTAATAAGGGAACCCAATTCTCACAAATGCGTCCAACTAAGGGAGTTCACTTGGTAGTGGATTCAAGCAAGATCAAGGTTTCACAGCCAGTTTACTTTGACACAGGTTTGGGTGATGGCCGTATGGTCTTTGTTCTCCCACGTGAAAACAAGACTTACTTTGGTACAACTGATACAGACTACACAGGTGATTTGGAACATCCAAAAGTGACTCAGGAAGATGTAGATTACCTACTTGGCATTGTCAACAACCGCTTCCCAGAAGCGAATATTACAGTTGCTGACATTGAAAGTAGCTGGGCAGGTCTTCGTCCATTGATCGCAGGCAATAGCGCTTCTGACTACAATGGAGGAAATAACGGAACCATCAGTGATGAAAGCTTTAACAACTTGATTGCGACTGTTGAATCTTATCTCTCTAAGGAAAAAACGCGTGAAGATGTTGAATCTGCTGTCAGCAAGCTTGAAAGCAGTACCTCTGAGAAACATTTGGACCCATCTGCAGTTTCGCGTGGTTCGAGCTTGGACCGTGATGACAATGGCCTGTTGACCCTTGCTGGTGGTAAAATCACAGACTACCGTAAGATGGCTGAAGGAGCTATGGAGCGCGTGGTTGACATCCTCAAAGCAGAATTTGACCGTAGCTTTAAACTGATCAATTCTAAGACTTACCCTGTTTCAGGTGGGGAATTGAACCCAGCAAATGTGGACTCAGAAATCGAAGCCTTTGCGCAACTTGGAGTGTCACGTGGTTTGGATAGCAAGGAAGCTCACTATCTCGCAAATCTCTATGGTTCAAATGCACCGAAAGTCTTTGCTCTTGCTCATAGTTTGGAACAAGCGCCAGGACTTAGCTTGGCAGATACTTTATCACTTCACTATGCAATGCGCAATGAGTTGGCTCTTAGCCCAGTTGACTTCCTTCTTCGTCGTACCAACCACATGCTCTTTATGCGTGATAGCTTGGATAGCATCGTTGAGCCAGTTTTGGATGAAATGGGACGATTCTATGATTGGTCAGAAGAAGAAAAAGCAGGCTACCGTGCGGATGTCGAAGCGGCTCTCGCTAACAACGATTTAGCAGAATTAAAAAATTAAGAAAAAATAAAAGAGGTGGAGGGCAGGACTCCTTGCCGCCCGCCCCTTCTTTTTAATGGAGACAGAAAGATGATGAATGAATTATTTGGAGAATTTCTAGGGACTTTAATCCTGATTCTTCTAGGAAATGGTGTTGTTGCAGGTGTGGTTCTTCCTAAAACCAAGAGCAACAGCTCAGGTTGGATTGTGATTACCATGGGTTGGGGGATTGCAGTTGCGGTTGCAGTCTTTGTATCTGGAAAACTCAGTCCAGCTCATTTAAACCCAGCTGTGACAATTGGTGTGGCTTTAAAAGGTGACTTACCTTGGGCTTCCGTTTTGCCTTATATCTTAGCCCAGTTCGCAGGGGCTATGCTCGGTCAGATTTTGGTTTGGTTGCAATTCAAGCCGCATTATGAGGCAGAAGAAAATGCAGGAAATATTTTGGCTACTTTCAGCACAGGACCAGCTATCAAAGATACTGTATCAAACTTGATTAGTGAAATCCTTGGCACCTTTGTTTTGGTGTTGACAATCTTTGCTTTGGGTCTTTACGATTTTCAGGCAGGAATCGGAACCTTTGCAGTGGGAACTTTGATTGTCGGTATCGGTCTATCACTAGGTGGGACAACAGGTTATGCCTTGAACCCTGCGCGTGACCTTGGACCTCGTATCATGCACAGTATCCTTCCAATTTCAAACAAGGGAGACGGAGACTGGTCTTATGCCTGGATTCCTGTTGTGGGACCTGTTATCGGTGCAGCCTTGGCCGTGCTTGTATTCTCACTTTTCTAATCTAGAAAACAATTATGTTGATAGAGCTTGAGATGAAAATCTCAGGCTTTTTTCATTGAGTATAACCTATTAGTACTATCCAACAACGATAATAATTCCTTCAAAAAGTAGGAATAATAAAGGCAATAGTTTTTGCTTTTTTATGTGAAAAATCTCACTTTTGTTTTCTGCCATTTTATGCTAAAATATTAAAAATCAAATTTTAATTCTAAAGTTGGTAACTAAGATGGGAGCGTTACATGTCTAATTCATTTATTAAGTTATTAGTCTCTCAATTGTTTGCAAATTTAGCAGATATTTTCTTTAGAGTAACAATCATTGCTAACATATACATTATTTCAAAATCAGTAATTGCCACATCACTAGTTCCTATTTTAATAGGGATATCCTCTTTTGTTGCAAGTCTTTTAGTTCCTTTAGTTACTAAAAGGATAGCGCTAAATAGGGTTTTATCTTTATCCCAATTTGGAAAGACTATATTATTAACGATACTGGTAGGAATGTTTACCGTAATGCAATCCGTAGCGCCTTTGGTAACCTATCTATTTGTTGTTGCAATTTCCATATTAGATGGTTTTGCAGCACCCGTTTCCTATGCTATTGTGCCGCGCTATGCGACCGATTTGGGTAAGGCTAATTCAGCATTGTCAATGACTGGTGAAGCTGTTCAATTGGTAGGGTGGGGGTTAGGTGGACTCTTGTTTGCAACAATTGGTCTGTTACCTACCACGTTTATCATTTTAATCTTGTATATCATTTCTAGCTTTCTGATGTTATTGCTTCCTAAGGCTGAAGTGGAGGTGTTAGAGTCAGAAACTAATCTTGAAATTTTGCTCAAAGGTTGGAAGTTAGTTGCTAGAGATCCTAGATTGAGACTTTTTGTATCAGCAAATTTATTTGAAATTTTCTCAAATACGATTTGGGTTTCGTCTATCATACTTGTCTTTGTAACGGAGTTATTAAATAAAACGGAAAGTTACTGGGGATATTCTAATACAGCATACTCTATTGGGATTATAATTAGTGGTTTAATTGCTTTTAGACTATCTGAAAAGTTCCTCGCTGCTAAATGGGAAAGTATTCTTTTTCCTCTTGTAGCCATGGCAATAGTGACACTGACTATTCTATTTTTTCCAAATGCACAGATGTTTTTAGTATTTTCAGCTTTAGTTGGTATGTTATCGCAGCTAAAAGAAGTTCCTGAAAGTGTATTTCTTCAGGAAACAGTAGAGGAAAATAACTTGGTTAATGTCTATTCCGTTCTGGAAGTGATTTCGACACTAGCATTTTCAGTATTTGTTTTGCTAATGAGCTATATTACTGAGAATTTTGGTATTAGCATCAGTTTTTGGATATCAGCCATTTGTCTGATGATAGAAGCTATTTTAATTTATATCAGACGAGATTATTTTAAATGAGAGACTAGTTAAAAAGTCTTTAAAAATCAGAAAAGCGCATAGTATCGGGTGTTGAAAAAACTTGATATCGTGCGTTTTATTATGGGAAGATTTACTTCATTGTCTCCTGAAATGGAGTTTTGAAGCAGGATCACTCTATTTAAAAATATTCATAGAAAAACTGCATAATCTTTAAAATTAGCTTAAATGCAGTGAAAATGTACGGTAAACAATTGAAAGATTACCCTAAAAAATGGTACAATGGTAGAAAAATACTATAGTAAGAGTTCATCTTATTTCACAAAAATTACAGAAATGAATGGTTTTTCTTGATGAAACAAAGAAAAGAATTGTACCTTTTTCTTGGTCGGACAGCCTTGTATTTTCTTATCTTTCTAGGGCTGCTTTACTTCTTTAGCTATCTTGGTCAGGGTCAAGGAAGCTTTATCTATAATGAATTTTAACTTGAAGGAGAATTCCTATTGTGTCAAATAAACCAATAGTAGATATGATTGAAACCATTGAGCATTTTGCTCAGACACAGCCTAGCTATCCTGTTTACAATGTTTTGGGACAGGAACACACTTATGGAGATTTAAAGGCTGATTCGGATAGTTTGGCTGCAGCCATCGATCAACTGGATTTACCAGAGAAGTCTCCTGTGGTTGTTTTTGGAGGCCAAGAATATGAAATGTTGGCAACATTTGTAGCGCTGACTAAGTCAGGTCATGCCTACATTCCGATTGATAGCCATTCGGCCTTGGAGAGAGTTTCGGCTGTTTTAGAAGTAGCAGAGCCAAGCTTGATTATTGCCATCTCAGATTTTCCATTGGAGCAGATTTCTACACCGATGTTGAATCTAGCTCAGGTTCATGAAGCCTTTGCTCAAGGGACTAGCTATGAGATCACGCATCCAGTCAAGGGAGATGATAACTACTACATTATCTTTACTTCTGGTACGACTGGTAAGCCTAAGGGAGTGCAGATTTCCCATGATAACCTCCTCAGCTTTACCAACTGGATGATTACGGATAAGGAATTTGCGACGCCAAGTCGTCCGCAAATGCTGGCTCAGCCACCTTATTCTTTTGACCTGTCTGTCATGTACTGGGCGCCGACCTTGGCACTGGGTGGTACGCTTTTCGCTCTTCCTTCAGCTATTACTCAGGACTTTAAGCAACTCTTTGCGACCATCTTTTCATTGCCAATCGCTATCTGGACATCAACCCCTTCTTTTGCGGATATGGCCATGTTATCAGAAGACTTTAATAGCGAGAAAATGCCAGGTATCACGCATTTTTACTTTGATGGCGAAGAATTGACGGTTAAAACGGCTCAAAAACTACGCGAACGTTTCCCAAATGCCTGTATTATCAATGCCTACGGCCCAACAGAAGCGACAGTAGCCCTGTCAGCAGTTGCTGTGACAGGCGAGATGCTAGCGACTCTCAAACGCCTACCAATCGGCTATACCAAGGCTGATTCTCCAACCTTTATCATTGACGAGGAAGGCAATAAATTGCCAAATGGCGAACAGGGAGAAATCATTGTTTCTGGACCAGCCGTTTCAAAAGGTTATATGAACAATCCTGAAAAAACGGCAGAAGCCTTCTTTGAGTTTGAAGGTCTACCAGCCTACCATACAGGAGATGTGGGAACTATGACAGATGAAGGCTTACTTCTCTACGGCGGACGCATGGACTTCCAGATTAAGTTCAACGGTTACCGCATTGAGTTAGAAGATGTCTCTCAAAACCTCAATAAGTCTCGCTTTATCGAGTCTGCTGTAGCTGTGCCACGTTATAATAAAGACCACAAGGTGCAAAATCTATTGGCTTATGTCATCTTGAAAGACGGTGTTCGTGAGCAGTTTGAGCGAGATATTGATATTACCAAGGCTATCAAGGAAGATTTAACAGATATCATGATGTCCTACATGATGCCGTCTAAATTCCTTTACCGAGACAGTTTGCCACTGACTCCAAATGGAAAGATTGACATCAAAGGATTGATTAACGAGGTGAACAAGAGATGATGGAGTTCTTTCAACAGCTTCCTCATTTAGAGCCATATGGGAATCCTCAGTATTTTGTCTATGTGATTGCTGCAACCTTGCCCATCTTTATCGGTCTCTTTTTCAAGAAACGCTTTGCCTGGTACGAGGTATTGGTTAGTCTCTTCTTTATCGTCACCATGTTGGTAGGTGGGAAGACCAATCAGTTGGCTGCCTTGGGTATTTACCTTTGCTGGGAAATATTGCTCCTGCTTTTCTACAAGCATTATCGAAAAAGCAAGGATGGCAAGTGGGTCTTCTACCTAGTTAGCTTTCTATCCCTCCTTCCGATTATCTTTGTCAAGGTGCAGCCAGCTATCAATGGAACGCAGTCTTTGCTTGGGTTTTTGGGAATTTCTTACCTGACCTTTCGTTCGGTTGGGATTATCATCGAGCTGAGAGATGGAGTGATTAAGGATTTTACCCTCTGGGAATTCCTCCGTTTTCTTCTCTTCATGCCGACTTTTTCAAGTGGTCCAATCGATCGCTTTAAGCGTTTTAATGAAAATTATCAGACCATTCCTGAGCGGGATGAGTTGATGGATATGCTGGATGAATCTGTTCGCTATATTATGTGGGGATTTTTATATAAGTTTATCCTAGCTCATGTTTTAGGAGAAACTTTACTACCTCCTCTGAAGAATCTAGCCCTGCAGTCAGGTGGCTTCTTTAACCCCTATGCCTTGGCAGTTATGTATACCTTTGGTTTGGAGCTCTTCTTTGACTTTGCAGGTTACTCTATGTTTGCCTTGGCTATCTCAAACTTAATGGGAATCCGTAGCCCCATCAACTTTAATAAGCCTTTTTTATCAAGGGATTTAAAGGAATTTTGGAATCGCTGGCATATGAGTCTCTCTTTCTGGTTCCGTGACTTTGTCTTTATGCGAATGGTCATGGTGTTAACCAGAAAGAAGGTCTTTAAGAATCGCAATGTAACCTCAAGCGTGGCCTATATTGTAAATATGCTGATTATGGGATTTTGGCATGGTGTGACCTGGTACTATATCGCCTATGGACTCTTTCATGGGATTGGACTGGTCATCAATGACGCTTGGGTTCGCAAGAAAAAAACGCTCAATAAGGAGCGGAAAAAAGCAGGGAAGCCTGCTCTACCTGAGAATCGCTGGATTCAGTTGCTTGGCATGGTTGTCACCTTCCATGTCGTCATGCTGTCATTCTTAATCTTTTCTGGATTTTTGAATGATTTATGGTTTAAAAAATAAAAGGAAATAAAATATGGATATCAAATCAGAAGTTATCGAAATTATTGATGAGTTGTTTATGGAAGATGTTTCTGACATGATGGATGAAGATCTTTTTGATGCCGGTGTCTTGGATAGTATGGGAACGGTTGAATTGATTGTGGAGATTGAAAACCGTTTTGACATTCGTGTCCCTGTAACAGAGTTTGGTCGTGACGACTGGAATACAGCCAATAAAATCATAGCTGGTATTGTGGAGCTACAAAATGCTTAAACGCTTATGGATGATCTTCGGACCGGTCTTGATAGCTGGTTTGTTGGTTTGTCTGCTCATTTTCTTTTATCCTACTGAGATGCGTCATAATCTAGGAGCTGAAAAGCGTTCGGCGGTGGCTACTACTATCGATAGTTTTAAGGAGCGAAGTCAAAAGGTCAGAGCACTATCTGATCCAAATATGCGTTTTGTTCCCTTCTTTGGCTCCAGTGAATGGCTTCGTTTTGACGGTGCCCATCCTGCGGTATTGGCTGAGAAATACAACCGCTCTTATCGCCCCTATCTTTTAGGACAGAGGGGAGCTGCATCGCTCAACCAGTATTTTGGGATGCAACAGATGTTGCCACAACTGGAGAATAAACAAGTTGTATATGTCATCTCGCCCCAGTGGTTTAGTAAAAATGGCTATGAGCCAGCAGCCTTCCAGCAGTATTTTAATGGGGATCAGTTGACGAGTTTTCTGGAACATCAATCTGGAGATCAGGCTAGTCAATATGCAGCGACCCGCTTACTACAGCAGTTTCCAAATGTAGCTATGAAGGACCTGGTTCAGAAGTTGGCAAGTAAAGAAGAATTGTCGACGGCAGACAATGAAATGATTGAATTATTGGCTCGTTTTAATGAACGTCAAGCTTCCTTTTTTGGTCAGTTTTCGGTTAGAGGCTATTTCAAATACGATAAGCATGTAGCTAAGTATTTAAAGACCTTGCCAGATCAGTTTTCTTATCAAGCTATAGAAGATGTTGTCAAAGCAGATGCAGAAAAGAATACTTCTAATAATGATCTGGGAATGGAGAATTATTTCTATAATACACAGATTAAGAAGGATTTGAATAAATTAAAGGATTCTCAGAAAAATTTTACCTATCTCAAGTCGCCAGAATATAATGACTTGCAGTTAGTGTTGACACAGTTTTCTAAATCCAAGGTAAACCCGATTTTTATCATTCCACCTGTTAATAAAAAATGGATGGACTATGCTGGTTTACGAGAGGATATGTACCAACAAACGGTGCAGAAGATTCGCTACCAGTTAGAAAGTCAAGGTTTTACCAATATAGCAGATTTTTCTAAGGACGGTGGGGAAGCTTTCTTTATGAAGGATACCATTCACCTTGGTTGGTTAGGTTGGTTGGCATTTGATAAGGCCGTTGATCCTTTCCTATCCAATCCCACACCAGCTCCGACTTATCATCTGAATGAGCGCTTTTTCAGTAAAGACTGGGCGACTTATGATGGAGATGTCAAGGAATTTCAATAGATCATAATATAGAAGAGTTCAAGGATGAAACTAGTTTTCACGTTTTTTCTTGACTCTTTTTTTGGTTGTGATATAATTAACCAGTAAATAATTTTTCAAAGAATAGTATTTTTCTCTTAAAATAAAGAGAAGTCCAAAAGGAAAGGAGTCAGATATGAGACAGCTAGCGAAGGATATCGATGCTTTTTTGAATGAGGTGATTTTGCAGGCGGAAAATCAGCATGAAATCCTAATAGGTCATTGTACTAGCGAGGTGGCCCTGACCAATACTCAGGAGCACATTCTCATGCTCTTGTCAGAGGAATCTTTAACAAATTCAGAGTTGGCCCGTCGCCTCAATGTCAGTCAGGCGGCAGTTACCAAGGCCATTAAGTCTTTGGTCAAGGAAGGAATGTTGGAAACATCTAAAGATCCTAAGGATGCGCGTGTGATTTTTTATCAGTTGACTGATTTGGCTCGTCCAATCGCTGAGGAGCACCATCATCACCATGAGCATACACTTTTAACCTATGAACAAGTGGCGACTCAGTTTACTCCAAATGAACAAAAAGTGATTCAGCGGTTTTTGACTGCTTTAGTAGGAGAAATCAAATAATGAGATATATTACGGTAGAGGATTTATCCTTCTATTATGATAAGGAGCCCGTTCTTGAACATATCAATTATAGTGTTGATAGTGGGGAATTTGTTACCTTGACAGGGGAAAATGGGGCGGCTAAGACGACACTGATCAAGGCCAGTCTTGGAATCCTCCAACCACGCATTGGTAAGGTAACCATTTCAAAGACAAATACGCAGGGTAAGAAATTGAGAATAGCTTACCTTCCTCAACAGATTGCCAGTTTTAACGCTGGTTTTCCAAGTACGGTTTATGAATTTGTCAAGTCGGGTCGCTATCCACGAAAGGGTTGGTTCCGTCGTTTGAATGCTCATGATGAGGAGCATATCAAGGCTAGTTTGGACTCAGTTGGTATGTGGGAACACCGAGACAAACGCTTGGGTTCTCTATCTGGAGGACAAAAGCAGCGAGCGGTGATTGCGCGCATGTTTGCTTCGGATCCAGATGTGTTTATTCTAGATGAGCCGACAACGGGGATGGATGCAGGAAGTAAAAACGAATTTTACGAACTCATGCACCACAGCGCCCATCATCATGGTAAGGCTGTTTTGATGATTACCCATGACCCTGAAGAAGTTAAGGACTATGCGGACCGCAATATTCATCTAGTTCGTAACCAAGATTCGCCATGGCGTTGTTTCAACGTTCATGAGAATGATCAGGAGGTGGGCCATGCTTAGTTTATTATCTTATGACTTTATGCAGCGTGCCTTTCTGGCCGTTATTGCTATGAGTCTTTTCTCGCCAGTATTGGGAACCTTCCTTATCTTGCGTCGTCAGAGTTTGATGAGTGATACCCTTAGCCACGTCTCGCTTTCGGGTGTAGCCTTTGGTCTGGTTCTGGGGATTTCTCCGACTATTTCTACTATTGCTATTGTCTTGATTGCGGCAGTCTTCCTGGAGTATCTCCGTACGGTTTACAAGAACTTTATGGAAATCGGGACAGCTATCCTCATGTCAACAGGTCTGGCTGTTTCTCTGATTGTCATGAGCAAGGGTAAAAGCTCGAGTTCTATGAGTTTGGACCAATACCTTTTTGGTTCAATCGTGACTATCAGCGAAGAGCAGGTTATTTCCCTCTTTGTCATTGCGGCGGTTGTTTTGATTTTGACCTTCCTCTTCCTTCGTCCGATGTACATTCTGACCTTTGATGAGGATACGGCCTTTGTGGATGGCTTGCCAGTTCGTACCATGTCCATTCTTTTTAACATGGTGACGGGGGTGGCCATTGCCCTTATGATTCCAGCTGCGGGAGCTCTTCTGGTATCGACCATTATGGTCTTGCCAGCTAGTATTGCCCTGCGTCTGGGGAAAAACTTTAAATCGGTTATGCTGCTTGCCAGTGCTATTGGATTTTTGGGAATGGTAGCAGGACTTTACATTTCCTACTATGCAGAAACACCTGCAAGTGCAAGTATTACCATTATTTTTGTAACTGTCTTTTTACTCATTAGTTTAGTAAGACGTTTTATCAAATAGGAGATGAACATGAAAAAAATTAGCTTATTACTCGCCAGTCTATGTGCCTTGTTTTTAGTGGCTTGTTCCAATCAAAAGCAGGCAGATGGCAAACTAAATATTGTGACAACCTTTTACCCTGTCTATGAATTTACCAAGCAAGTCGCAGGAGATACGGCTAATGTAGAGCTCCTAATCGGTGCTGGTACAGAACCCCATGAATATGAACCGTCTGCCAAGGCAGTTGCCAAAATCCAAGACGCAGATACCTTCGTTTATGAAAATGAAAACATGGAAACATGGGTTCCTAAATTGCTAGATACCTTGGATAAGAAAAAGGTCAAAACCATCAAGGCGACAGGCGATATGTTGCTTTTGCCAGGTGGTGAGGAAGAAGAGGGAGACCATGACCATGGAGAAGAAGGCCATCACCATGAGTACGATCCCCATGTTTGGTTATCACCAGTTCGTGCCATTAAACTAGTAGAGCACATCCGTGACAGCTTGTCAGCAGATTATCCTGATAAAAAAGAGACTTTTGAGAAGAATGCAGCTGCCTATATCGAAAAATTACAAGCCTTGGATAAGGCTTATGCAGAAGGCTTGTCTCAAGCCAAACAAAAGAGCTTTGTAACGCAACACGCAGCCTTTAACTATCTCGCCTTGGACTATGGACTCAAACAAGTCGCTATCTCAGGACTTTCTCCAGATGCCGAGCCATCAGCTGCTCGTTTGGCAGAATTGACAGAGTACGTCAAGAAAAATAAAATTGCCTATATCTACTTTGAAGAAAATGCCTCACAAGCTCTTGCTAACACACTTTCAAAAGAGGCAGGTGTCAAAACAGATGTCCTCAATCCTTTAGAAAGTCTGACAGAAGAGGACACCAAGGCTGGAGAAAACTACATTTCCGTGATGGAGAAAAACCTCAAGGCTCTGAAACAAACAACGGACCAAGAAGGCCCAGCAATTGAGCCTGAAAAGGCAGAGGATACCAAGACAGTTCAAAATGGTTACTTTGAAGATGCAGATGTCAAGGACCGCACCTTGAGTGACTATGCAGGTAACTGGCAATCAGTTTATCCTTTCCTTGAAGATGGAACCTTTGACCAAGTCTTTGACTACAAGGCTAAGTTGACTGGTAAGATGACTCAGGCTGAGTACAAGGCCTACTATAGAAAAGGCTATCAGACAGATGTGACTAAGATCAACATTACTGATAACACTATGGAATTTGTTCAAGGTGGACAAAGCAAGAAATATACTTACAAGTATGTTGGTAAGAAAATCTTGACTTACAAGAAAGGAAATCGTGGTGTGCGCTTCCTCTTTGAAGCCACAGATGCTGATGCTGGACAATTCAAGTATGTTCAGTTTAGTGACCACAATATCGCCCCAGTTAAGGCAGAACATTTCCATATCTTCTTTGGAGGCACAAGCCAAGAAGCCCTCTTTGAAGAAATGGATAACTGGCCAACCTACTACCCAGATAACCTATCTGGCCAAGAAATCGCCCAAGAAATGTTGGCGCATTGATGAGAAACCGACTAGTTCATAGGAGCTAGTCGGTTTTTTGAAATAGGGGCTGATGTGTAGCCCATTTCATGTGTCGGCGGATAGCCTATAGCTGTTATCTTTGGTAGATGCAATTTTGTTTCAAGGAGCAGAGTGTCATATTTGAAAAGGATCTTATAAATAATAATCAAATTTCACTCCTTTTAAAAATGTTTGTTAGACATTTCACAAATGATTGAAAACGAATACAAAAAGTAATATAATGATGTTAAATATATAGCGCGAAGGCGCAGGAGGAAAATTATATGGCTACATTTTATGTTCCGGCAGTCAACCTTATTGGAAAAGGTGTTGTAAATGAAGTGGGTCCTTATATCAAGGAACTTGGCTATAAAAAGGCGCTTTTGGTGACAGATAAGTTCATCGAAGGAAGTGACATTTTGCCTAAGGTTTTAAAACCGCTAGATGCAGAAGGAATCGAATATGTCATCTTTAGCGATGTAGAGCCAAACCCTACTTGTAAGAATGTCACAGATGGGGTAGCTGCTTTGCAAGAACATGGCTGTGACTTTATCATCAGTCTTGGTGGTGGGTCTCCACAGGATGCAGCTAGTTGTATCTCTATCATGGCTACAAATGGTGGAAAACCACAGGATTATGAAGGGCTTCATAAGTCTGCTAAAAAAGGCTTGCCAGTTGTGGCTATCAATACAACGGCAGGAACTTCTGCAGAAATTACCATTAACTATGTGATTACTGATGAAGAACGCAAGGTTAAGATGGTAATGGTTGACAAGAATAGCCTTGCACTTATCTCTGTTAATGACCCTGAATTGATGATTTCAAAACCTCAAGCTTTGACTGCTGCTACTGGTATGGATGCTCTGACTCACGCTGTTGAAGCTCTGGTAACACCTGGTGCTTATGATGTGACCAAGAAATTATCTATCGGAGCAATTGAGCTTATCAAGGAATACCTTCCTCGTGCTGTAGCAAATGGACACGATATTAAAGCGCGTGAAGGTATGGTCAATGCCATCTTCCTTGGTGGTATGAGCTTTAACAATGCAGGTCTGGGCTATGTTCACTCAATGGCTCACCAACTCGGCGCAGTATATAACTTGCCACACGGTGTTTGTTGTGCCATGTTGCTACCAGTTATAGAACGTGAAAATGCTAAACGTGTACCAGAAGCTTTCCGTAATGTTGCCAAGGCCTTGGGACTTCATGTAGAAGGTAAATCAGATGAAGAGTGTGCCGATTATGCAATTGCTGAGATTGAGAAGCTTTCTGAGATAGTAGGCATTCCTAAGAAATTGACTGAACTTGGTATTGAAGAAAAAGATTTCGACTTTGAATACCTTTCTAAGAACGCCTTGATTGATGCCTGCGCACCAGGAAATCCATTCATGCCAACCTTAGAAGAAACGATTGAGTTTTATAAAGAGTTGTTTTAGCAAGAGATTAGACGACAATAGGACAATTCACCTCTAATTATTGACATTTCAGGAAAAATCGCAGTAAAAACTGCACAGCCTTCCTTAAATGTGCTATAATACAGGAAAAAATAATGATGGAGGTCGTCGCGATGATAACAACATTTTTGATGATTTTTGTGGTGGTTTGTGTGCTTCTCTTGGTGATAGTCACACTGAGTACAGTTTATGTGGTTCGTCAGCAGTCGGTGGCGATTATTGAACGCTTTGGGAAATACCAAAAGGTTGCCAATAGCGGTATTCATATTCGCTTGCCTTTTGGGATTGACTCGATTGCAGCTCGGATTCAGTTACGCTTGCTGCAAAGTGATATTGTAGTTGAGACTAAGACCAAGGACAATGTGTTCGTTATGATGAATGTGGCGACTCAGTACCGTGTCAATGAGCAGAGCGTGACAGATGCCTACTATAAACTTATGCGTCCAGAATCTCAGATTAAATCTTATATCGAAGATGCTCTTCGCTCTTCTGTTCCAAAATTAACCTTGGATGAATTGTTTGAGAAAAAAGATGAGATTGCCCTTGAAGTCCAACACCAAGTAGCAGAAGAAATGACTACTTACGGTTATATTATCGTGAAAACCTTGATTACCAAGGTCGAACCAGATGCAGAAGTTAAGCAATCCATGAATGAAATCAATGCGGCGCAACGTAAGCGGGTCGCAGCGCAGGAATTGGCGGAAGCCGACAAGATTAAAATCGTCACTGCAGCTGAAGCCGAAGCAGAAAAAGACCGCCTTCATGGTGTGGGGATTGCCCAACAACGTAAGGCGATTGTGGATGGATTGGCAGAGTCTATCACCGAACTCAAGGAAGCCAATGTTGGCATGACAGAAGAACAAATCATGTCCATCCTCTTGACCAACCAGTATTTGGATACTTTGAATACCTTTGCCTCTAAAGGAAATCAAACTATCTTTTTACCAAATACGCCAAATGGTGTGGATGATATCCGTACACAAATCTTGTCAGCCCTTCGCGCTGAGAAGAAATAATAGACTAATACTCTTCGAAAATCTCTTCAAACCACGTCAGCGTCGCCTTGCCGTAGATATATGTAACTGACTTCGTCAGTCTTATCTACTACCTCAAAACGGTGTTTTGAGCAACCTGCGGCTAGTTTCCTAGTTTGCTTTTTGATTTTCATTGAGTACAAAGAGCTTGGCAACAGGCTCTTTTTGTATTACCCTTGTAGCTTTGAGGATTAAAATCCTCCTCCACAAATTATAGAATCTTTTCTGAGTATTTAGGGAGTGATGGAGGAAATATTGAAAGCGCTTTTGTTTTGTGATATAGTCAAATTGATAGACTTGTTTAAAGAGGAATGCTTGTATGAGAAGAGAAGAAGTTTTACGAAATCACTGGTTTTTTAGTCAAGAGGTGGGGAAAGAGGATGCCTTGGCACCGGATTTTCAGAGGGGAAATTGGCAGGCTATTCAAGTGCCACATGACTGGAGTATTTACAATGATTTTGACCAGTATTCGCCAGCGCAAAATGAGGGTGGTCAGTTAAACGGGGGTCAGGCCTGGTATCGGACACAGTTTTACTTGGAAGAAGATGCCAGTCTTGTATCGGTGCGTTTGTTGTTTGACGGGGTTTACATGAATGCCCAAGTCTATATCAACGGGCAAGTGCTGGGTTATTATCCCAATGGCTACACACCTTTTTCTTATGATATCACGCCTTATCTAAGAAATGATGGGACGGCCAACCAGCTTGCGGTTTTTGTGGACAATCAGCAACCTAGCAGTCGTTGGTACTCGGGTAGCGGTATTTACCGAGAAGTAGAATTGTTGATTACAGATTTGGTGCATCTGGATTTATATGGGATTAAGATAGAAAGTCCCAAGCTAAAGGAACAAAGAGATGGATGGGTGGAAACTCAGCTTACAAGTGAGGTTTCAAATGATGGACCTCAGTCCGTGTCGGTGTATTTGGAGCAGAGTATCTGGTATGATGGACAACAGCTGTCAGACTGGCAGGCGACAGACTCTCTAGTGATTGAGTCTGGGGACAAATATTCTTTCCAACAAGCCATATCAGTTTTCCAACCTTTGTTTTGGGATATTGATTCACCTCACCTTTACCAATTGAAGACTCGCCTCTACAAAAATGGCATTTTGGTTGATGAAGAAGAGGAGAATTTTGGTTACCGCTATATGGATTGGCAAGTGGATAAGGGCTTCTTTCTAAATGGTCGCTGGTTGAAGATTCATGGGGTTTGTCTGCACCATGACTACGGAGCACTGGGAGCTGTGGAAAACAGGTCAGCTGCCGAGAGACGATTGCGCCAGATGAAGGAAATGGGTGTCAATGCAATCCGAATCACCCATAATCCAGCTAGTAGTATCTTGCTGGATGTGGCTGCTAAAATGGGGCTACTTATTCAAGAAGAAGCCTTTGATACATGGTATGGAGGCAAGAAAGAATATGATTATGGTCGCTTTTTTGAGGAAGAAGCGACTCATCCAGAAGCGAAAGCAGGCGATTTCTGGTCAGATTATGATTTACGCACCATGATTGAGCGTGGCAAGAACAATCCAGCTATCTTTATGTGGTCCTTGGGAAACGAAGTCAGTGAAGCAAATGGCGATGCTCATTCATTGAAGACTATCAAACGCTTGCTAGAAAGGGTTAAGGAGGTTGATGATAGCCGTTTTGTGACCATGGGAATGGACCAGTTCCGCTTCGGAGATGGTTCTGGAGGTCATGAAAAGATTGCTGATTTGCTGGATGTGGTGGGCTTGAATTACTCGGAAGATAATATTGATGGGATTCGCAAAAGACATCCCAAGTGGCGACTTTACGGATCTGAAACCTCATCGGCTACAAGGACGCGTGATAGCTATTTTCGCCCAGATAAGGAATGGGTTGGGGATAATCGCCACGTGCGGAATTTTGAACAGTCAGACTATGGCAATGATCGAGTTCCTTGGGGGAAGACGGCGACGGCTTCTTGGATAGCAGATAGAAATCGGCTAGACTATGCGGGTCAGTTTATCTGGACAGGAGTGGACTATATCGGTGAGCCGACTCCTTGGCACAACCAAAATGATACACCTGTCAAGAGTTCCTATTTTGGGATTGTGGACACAGCAGGGATTCCTAAAAATGACTATTATCTCTACCAAAGTCAGTGGGTGGACCTAGATCAGCATCCCATGGTTCATATCCTGCCCCACTGGAATTGGGAAATCCACAAGAGTTATCAACAAGTTGTGGATAAGTATGGGGATATCCCTGTTCGAGTGTATTCAAATGCTGGTTCAGTAGAGCTATTTCTCAATGGAAAATCTCAAGGCAGGAAGACTTTTCAGGAAAAATGGACTTCAGATGGTCGAAAATACCAAGAGGGAGAAGGTTCTGATCAACTCTATCTCGAATGGCCTTTGGCTTATCAACCGGGAGAATTGCATGCTGTAGCCTATGACCGTCAAGGTCAGATTGTAGCAGAAGATAGGGTGGTGACTGCAGGTAAGCCAGCCAAAATCGGGTTACATGCCGAGAAAACAAAACTGGAACCAGATGGGCAAGACCTCCTCTATCTCTATTTTGATGTATTGGACAAGGATGGAAATTGGGTGCCGAGTGCTTCCAATCAGCTTCATTTTAAAATTGAGGGCCCTGCTCGCATTGTGGGTGTTGATAATGGCAGGCAGTCCAGTCGTGAACGTTATCAGGCTCAGAAAAATGGTCGGTTTAAGCGGAAAGCCTTCCATGGCAGAGGTGTCCTCTTAGTTCAGAGCTTGGAGCAGGCAGGCCAAGTAAGAGTAAAGGCCAGTGCCAGAGGGCTAGAGCCAGCAAGTTTTGATATCTTAGTGGGAGAGGCTTTGGCTACCCAACCAGTGAAAAATAAGCGTTTGTTTGAGATTCGAGTGGACAAGCAGGCAGGATTACAAGAAGGGGATTCCCCAGCGATTGGACTTTATCGACAAATTGTGGATAACCCTGTGAACAAGGTGGGGAATAGTGAAGTGATTTGGGAGACGAGTGGTAGTGCCCACGCCATTATCAAGCAGGGAGTGCTTTATTGCTTGTCTGCAGGCGACTTGGCTATTCGCGCCATTTATCAAGGAAAGACCTATCAAACTCATTTGCAGGTGGCAGAAAATACTTCGCTAGGCCGAGCAGTTTCTGTAAGACCACTTCGCTTGTATACAGCTAAGGGGACTTATCCACAGTTTCCATCATCGATCTTGGTGGACTATGAGTTCGGTAGTGCAAAACGAGTCAAGGTTGTTTGGGAGGAGATTCCTGAAGAAGCTTTGGCAAGATTTCATGAGTTTACAGTATCTGGTCAGCTAGAAGGTCTGAATTTAAAGGCTTCTGCTCAGGTTTGTGTTCAAGGGATTTGCGCTATTGAGCCTGAGAGGGTTTGGACGCTTGTCAAGGAACCCCCACACTTACCAGATCGAGTCAAGCTAGTCTTATCAGATGGCAGAAGAGATACGGCCAAGGTGACTTGGAATGAACTCGATCCTCAAGTCTATGCTCAGGTAGGAGAATGCGTTCTCACAGGACAGGTAGTGGGCTGTGAGTTGCCAGCAACAGTCACCATTCATGTGACAGATGCTAGTGTAGATGGAGAAGTTATTTCCAATCAGTGGACAGGGTCTAACCTGCCTCTGGTCTTTGCTTCTCACTCAGAGCCTAATCACCCAGCCTCTTACCTCAATGACAAGGTCATTGCTCGGAAGAAATCGACAGCCAATACTTGGATTACCAAGTCAGAGCAAGCCAGCGTGGGCATTCTTTTTGGAGATGCAGGGATTTTAAAACCGCGATTTGTGGATAACGTGACCTTGTATTATGTTGAAAATCAAGAATACCTGGCGGTGGAGCCTAGCTTTATTGATTATTATGTAGGGAATGAGCCTACTTTACCTCGGACTCCAAATCATTTGGATAAGGATTCCCTGCTCAAGCAAGAGGAGAATTGGCGCCCTGTATCAGCTATCCGAAAAGTGTCAAGCGACAAAGATGAGGAGCTTCGTTTTGAATTTGACAAGGTGGAAACCTATGCCCTTCGTCTTCGATTTGAAAAATTGGTAAATCCACTAGCGTTAACAGAATTGCAAGTACATGCCAAAAAAGTAAAGAAAAATGTAGATAGGAAGTAGTATGGTAAGAGAAATAAAACCGCATGGGCCCTTGCCTAGTCAGGCCCAGCTAGCGTATTTAGAGGATGAACTAGCAGCCTTTATCCATTTTGGACCTAATACCTTTTATAACCAGGAATGGGGGATAGGTCAGGAGGATCCTGTACGTTTTAACCCGACAAAGTTAGACGCGCGTGAGTGGGTGCGCGTGCTCAAGGAAACGGGCTTTAAGAAGTTGATTTTGGTGGTCAAGCACCATGATGGCTTTGTCCTCTATCCGACAGTTCACACAGATTATTCGGTCAAGGCCAGTCCTTGGAGGAATGGAGAGGGAGACTTGCTCCTTGAAGTATCCCAAGCTGCCACAGAGTTTGATATGGATATGGGGGTCTACCTATCTCCGTGGGACGCCCACAGCCCCCTCTATCATGTGAACCGAGAAGAGGACTATAATGCCTATTATCTGGCTCAGCTGAAGGAGACTTTATCAAATCCTGCCTATGGTAATGCAGGGAAATTTGCTGAGGTCTGGATGGATGGTGCCAGAGGAGAGGGCGCTCAAAAGGTCAATTATGAATTTGAAAAATGGTTTGAAACCATTCGTGAACTGCAGGGCGATTGCTTAATTTTTTCAACAGAAGGCACTAGTATCCGCTGGATTGGCAATGAACGAGGATATGCAGGTGATCCCCTATGGCAAAAGGTGAATCCTGACAAACTAGGAACAGAAGCAGAGCTGGCCTATCTTCAGCATGGAGATCCCTCAGGCACGATTTTTTCAATCGGTGAGGCAGATGTCTCTATTCGGCCGGGTTGGTTTTATCATGAAGAGCAGGATCCTAAGTCTCTTGAGGAGTTGGTGGAAATCTACTTTCACTCGGTGGGTCGGGGAACTCCACTCTTGCTCAATATTCCGCCGAATCAAGCTGGGCTCTTTGATGCAAAGGATATTGAACGACTTTATGAATTTGCGACCTATCGCAATGAGCTCTATAAAGAAGATTTGGCTCTGGGAGCTAAGGTATCTGGTCCAGCTCTTTCCGCAGACTTTGCTTGTCACCATCTGACAGATGGCCTTGAAAGCAGCTCTTGGGCAAGCGATGCAGACTTGCCCATCCAGTTAGAACTCGACTTAGGATTTCTTAAAACTTTTGATGTCATTGAGTTAAGAGAAGATTTGAAGCTAGGGCAACGAATCGCTGCTTTTCATGTGCAAGTAGAGGTGGATGGCGTCTGGCAAGAATTTGGTACAGGCTTTACAGTTGGTCATAAGCGTCTCCTGCGAGGTCCGCTAGTAGAGGCACAGAAGGTGCGCGTGACGATTACAGAGGCACTATCTATGCCTGTATTGACTAAGATTTCCCTCTATAAAACTCCTAGCTTATCACAAAAAGAAGTTGTTCAGGGACTAGCATTTGCAGAAAAAAGCCTATCTGTGGCAAAAGGAGAGACTCTTCATTTTAGGATTGAACGTAGCGAAAGTAATACTCCTTTGGAGGCTAAGATTTCGATTCAGCCGGGGACAGGTGTCCATGGTGTCGCCTATCAGGACGAAATTCAAGTCCTTCAATTCCAAGCTGGGGAAAGCAAAAAAGATTTGTGTCTACCAACCCTGCACTTTGCTGCTGATAAGACTTTGGATTTCTATCTCAATTTGACTGTTGATGGACAGTTGGTTGATCAACTTCAAGTACAAGTTTCATAAAATAAAAGAGCCTTTGCACGATACAAAGGTTCTTTTGTCTACTAGCTAGTGACTTGGTAACCAGCTAAGTGTAAAGGTTAGTTGCTCAGCTTTTAGGAGATCTTGGTGTTGAATAGTTGATACTAGAGTTGTGTCTAATCGGCATTCTTTTACAAAGTTAAAATGGCTGTGGTTTTGCTCAGCATGAATATCTAGCCATTTATCTTCTTTGGCAAGATAGACTCGGAGATGGTCAAAGAGAGGAATTCCGAGATCATAGCTTGGTTTTCCTGGACAGGTCGGATGAAATCCGAGAGCTGACCAGATGTACCAGGCTGAGAGACTGCCATTGTCTTCATCGCCAGGATAGGCTTCCCAACTTGGGTGAAAAGCTTTCTGACGGAGCGTCTTGATGAGAAGGGCAGTGTAGTCAGGGTAATCGCTGTAGCGGAAGAGATAAGGAATGTGGAAGCTAGGCTGGTTGGAAATAGCGACTTGTCCAAAAGGAGCAGTAGCCATCTCGCTCATTTCGTGAATCTCGTAGCCATAGCCTGTTGTCTCAAAGAGGGGAGCCTCCTGACAGGCTTTTAAAAGATAGTTGCTAAAGGCTTCTTTTCCACCCATAAGCTGGATAAAGCCTGGGATGTCATGGAGGACGCCTAAAGTTGCTTGAATGGCAGAGCATTCAGCGTAGTCTCGTCCCCAACTATAGGGAGAGAAGTCAGGACGGAAGTTTCCTTGATTGTCTCGCGCACGCATATAGCCTGTTTCAGTATCAAATAGATGGCGGTAATTCTGTGATGCGGCCTTGTAGGTTTCAGCGATTTCTATTTTCCCTAGTTTTTTGGCACAGCTGGCGATACAAAAATCGCTATAGGCATAGTCTAGGGTGTGGCTAACACTTTCGTGGTGCTCGGTAGAGAGGTAGCCTAGTTCTTGGTATTGGGCTAGTCCGTGACGACCATTGATGCCGAGAGGGTCGGCCTTGCTGGCTGTTTCAAGCATGGCTTGGAGGAGTTCTTCTTCTAGGTCAGGGGCCATGTCTTTGCAGGCGCTATCTGCGATAATACCGTCTAAAAGTGTACCAGGCATCATACCCCGTTCATCTGGAGCCAGCCATTTTGGAAGGAAACCAGTATCGCGGTAGTTATTGAGAAATCCTTCTAAGAAGCGGTGGTAGTGTTCCGGTATGATAAGAGCAAAGAGGGGGAAGGTGGTACGGAAGGTATCCCAGAAACCATTGTTGCTGAAGAGGACACCAGGCTTGACAGTTCCAGTAGCCAAATCTATGTGGATGGCTTGCCCTGATTCATCAACCTCATAAAAAGTCTGAGGAAAGAGGAAGAGTCTGTAGAGACAGTGGTCAAAGAAGGTTCGGTCAGCCTCTCCTGTCTCTATAATGTCAAAACGATGGAGGAGATTTTCCCAATCCGCTTGAGCACTGGATTTACAGTTATCAAAATCTTTTTGAGGTAGATTAAGCAGAGCCTGAGAAGGAGAGATGAAAGAAGTGGCTAGCTGAATTTCAGCATGGCTATCTGCCAGGTCGATTCGCCAGTCTCCACCTTCTTGGCTGATAGCAAGGATATCCGTATTCATCTTCAGGGATGTTAACAGTATCAGTGGATTTTTGTTGGTCTCAGTTTTTCCTTCTTGTCGTAGGGCAAGATTCCTCTTATCTACTTGCTCCACGGTCAGTTCATCTGCTGCGTGAAGATAGAGGGAGAGGGCTTTGCCTTGCTTTTGTTCCAAACGAATAGAAGCACCGTAGCAAGTCGGTGTGAGCTGGGTTTCAATCTGATAGCGCAGGGAGAAAATCTTCAGATAATGAGGTTGGAAAGAGGCCTTATCCATATCATAGGAAGACTGACGATGGAAGAGGCAGTCTCCACCTAGCTGGCCTGTGACAGGTGTCAGAAGGAGCCAAGAGTAGTCCCCAATCCAAGGACTGGGCTGGTGGGTTAGTCGAATCCCCTGAAAGATAGGCAGATGCGGATCGAAAAACCAAGAGCCCTCCTGGTCACTGGTCTGGGGTACAAAGTAATTCATCCCAAAAGGCACGCCTGTGTATGGCAGGGTATTTCCCCGAGAAAAGGCATGCTTGCTGGCAGTTCCAAAGCGGGTATCGATGGTTTCAAGTAGTGGTTTCATAGTCTTTCCTTTAGCTGTTTTTCTACATTATATCAGAAAAAGATAACCTTTAGAAAAGGAGTTTCAAAGATAACTATTTTGTAGAAAAATGACTATCATTTGTGTATGTATTTTCTGTCTCAAAAGCTATATACTGAAAATGAAACTTGTTTGAAAGAGGATACTGCACGATGATTTATTCAAAAGAAATTGTTAGAGAATGGCTAGATGAAGTGGCAGAGCGGGCTAAGGACCATCCAGAGTGGGTGGATGTTTTCGAGCGTTGCTACACCGACACCTTGGACAATACGGTTGAAATCCTAGAAGATGGTTCCACTTTTGTCTTGACAGGGGATATTCCTGCAATGTGGCTTCGGGATTCGACAGCCCAACTCAGACCCTACTTGCATGTGGCTAAAAGAGATGACCTCCTGCGTCAGACCATTGCAGGTTTGGTCAAACGTCAGATGACCTTGGTACTCAAGGATTCTTATGCCAATTCCTTCAACATTGAGGAAAACTGGAAGGGTCACCACGAGACAGACCATACCGACCTTAATGGCTGGATTTGGGAACGCAAGTATGAGGTGGACTCGCTTTGCTATCCTTTGCAGTTGGCTTATCTCCTCTGGAAAGAGACTGGCGAGACTAGTCAGTTTGATGAGACTTTTGTCGCAGCGACTAAGGAAATCCTCAATCTGTGGACGGTGGAACAAGACCACACGAACTCTCCTTATCGTTTTGTTCGTGATACCGATCGTAAGGAAGACACCTTGGTAAATGATGGATTTGGCCCTGATTTTGCAGTGACAGGTATGACTTGGTCAGCGTTTCGTCCGAGTGATGATTGCTGTCAGTATAGCTACTTGATTCCGTCCAATATGTTTGCAGTAGTAGTCTTGGGTTACGTGCAAGAAATCTTTGTAGAACTAAACCTAGCTGATAGCGAGAGTATTATTGCTGATGCTAAGCGTCTCCAGGCTGAAATCCAAGAGGGCATCGAAAACTACGCCTACACCACCAACAGCAAGGGAGAAAAGATTTATGCCTTTGAAGTGGATGGTCTAGGAAATGCCAGCATCATGGATGATCCAAACGTACCAAGTTTGTTGGCTGCACCTTATCTAGGCTACTGCGACATTGACGACGAACTGTATCAAGCCACTCGCCGTACCATTCTTAGCCCTGAAAATCCATATTTCTACCAAGGAGAATATGCTAGTGGTCTCGGAAGTTCTCATACCTTCTATCGCTATATCTGGCCCATTGCCCTTTCTATCCAAGGCTTGACAACAAGAGATAAGGCAGAGAAGAAATTCTTGCTGGATCAGCTGGTTGCTTGCGATGGGGGCACAGGTGTCATGCATGAAAGCTTCCACGTGGACGACCCAACGCTTTACTCTCGTGAATGGTTCTCTTGGGCCAACATGATGTTCTGCGAATTAGTCTTGGATTACCTGGATATTCGTTAATCTAGGATTTTACTTGTTTTTAGTCAGTTTACTAAGACAAAGTAACTGAATATTTACTTCTTTCAAATTTCATCTCAAATCGTAGTTAAATTCTTGATAAATAAAATATTTAGAGTTAGACTGTTGGTGATTTGTTGAATTTGATTGAGCAAATCTTACATCTAAAAATGTTAACAATAAAAATTTAAATTTAGAATGAGGTTTTACTTCATGGAAAATGTTGTCGTACATATTATCTCACATAGTCACTGGGACCGTGAGTGGTACTTGCCTTTTGAAAGCCACCGTATGCAGTTGGTGGAATTATTTGACAATCTCTTTGATCTCTTTGAAAATGACCCTGGGTTCAAGAGTTTCCACTTGGATGGACAAACTATTGTCCTTGATGACTACTTGGAGATTCGCCCTGAAAATCGCGACAAAGTCCAACGCTACATTGACGAGGGCAAACTTAAAATTGGTCCCTTTTACATCTTGCAGGACGACTACTTGATTTCAAGTGAAGCCAATGTCCGCAATACCTTGATTGGTCAAGCAGAATGTGCAAAATGGGGCAAATCCACCCAGATTGGTTACTTCCCAGATACCTTTGGAAATATGGGACAAGCTCCTCAAATCCTGCAAAAATCAGGCATTCACGTGGCAGCCTTTGGTCGTGGTGTCAAGCCGATTGGATTTGACAACCAAGTCCTTGAAGATGAGCAATTTACTTCCCAATTTTCAGAAATGTACTGGCAGGGCGCAGATGGTAGTCGTGTTCTCGGTATCCTATTTGCCAACTGGTACAGTAATGGAAATGAAATCCCAGTTGATAAAGATAAAGCCTTGACCTTCTGGAAACAAAAACTGGCAGACGTGCGTGACTACGCTTCGACCAACCAATGGTTGATGATGAACGGCTGTGACCACCAACCTGTACAGAAAAATCTGAGCGAAGCCATTCGTGTGGCAAATGAACTCTTCCCAGATGTAACCTTTGTTCATAGTTCCTTTGATGAATATGTTCAAGCCGTGGAAAGTGCCCTACCAGAGCAGTTATCAACGGTTACAGGTGAGTTGACCAGTCAGGAAACAGACGGCTGGTACACACTTGCCAACACTTCTTCATCTCGTATTTATCTCAAACAAGCCTTCCAAGAAAATAGCAACCTCCTAGAGCAAGTTGTAGAACCCTTGACTATTATCACTGGGGGTCATAACCACAAGGACCAGTTGACCTATGCTTGGAAAACTCTTTTGCAGAATGCGCCGCATGATAGTATCTGTGGCTGTAGTGTGGACGAAGTTCACCGTGAGATGGAAACCCGTTTTGCCAAGGTTAATCAAGTCGGAAACTTTGTTAAGAGCAACTTGCTCAATGAGTGGAAGGGTAAAATCGCTACAGCTAAGGCTCAAAGTGACTATCTCTTTACGGTTATTAACACAGGATTGCATGATAAGGTCGATACTGTTAGCACAGTGATTGATGTTGCGACTTGTGATTTCAAGGAATTGCACCCAACAGAAGGTTACAAGAAGATGGCTGCTCTTACCTTGCCAAGTTACCGTGTGGAGGACTTGGATGGTCGTCCTGTAGAGGCTAAAATCGAAGACCTCGGAGCTAATTTTGAGTATGATTTACCAAAAGATAAGTTCCGCCAAGCTCGTATCGCTCGACAAGTGCGCGTGACCATTCCAGTTCACCTAGCACCGCTTTCTTGGACAACCTTCCAATTGCTGGAAGGAGAACAAGAACACCGTGATGGCATCTACCAAAACGGAGTGATTGATACGCCATTTGTAACGGTGAGTGTGGATGACAATATCACAGTTTATGACAAGACAACTCACGAAGCCTACGAAGACTTTATCCGATTTGAGGACCGTGGGGATATCGGAAACGAGTATATCTATTTCCAACCAAAAGGAACAGAGCCCATCTACGCCGAGCTTAAGGGTTACGAGGTCTTGGAAAACACAGCTCGCTATGCTAAGATTTTGCTCAAACATGAATTGACAGTGCCAGTCAGTGCCGATGAAAAACTAGAAGAAGAGCAAAAAGGCATCATCGAGTTTATGAAGCGTGAAGCTGGACGTTCAGAAGAATTGACAAACATTCCTCTTGAAACTGAGTTGACTGTCTTTGTTGACAATCCACAAATCCGCTTTAAGACGCGCTTTACTAACACTGCCAAGGATCACCGTATCCGTCTCTTGGTCAAGACTCATAACACGCGTCCAAGCAATGATTCTGAAAGCATCTATGAGGTGGTAACACGACCAAACAAACCAGCAGCTTCATGGGAAAATCCTGAAAATCCTCAACACCAACAAGCCTTTGTTAGTCTGTATGACGATGAGAAAGGTGTGACTGTATCCAACAAGGGATTGAATGAATACGAAATCCTTGGAGATGACACCATTGCCGTGACTATTCTGCGTGCATCAGGTGAGTTGGGTGACTGGGGCTACTTCCCAACACCAGAGGCTCAGTGCTTGCGTGAGTTTGAAGTCGAATTTGCGATTGAATGCCACCAAGCTCAAGAACGCTTTTCAGCTTTCCGTCGTGCTAAAGCCTTGCAGACACCATTTACTAGCCTTCAGCTTGCTAAACAAGAAGGAAGTGTGGCTGCGACTGGTAGCCTCTTGAGTCATTCTGTTCTCAGCATACCTCAAATCTGTCCGACAGCCTTTAAGGTAGCTGAAAATGAAGAAGGCTATGTTCTTCGCTACTACAATATGTGTAGTGAAAATGTGCGTGTACCGGAAAGTCAACATCTCTTCCTTGACCTACTTGAACGACCATACCCAGTTCATAGAGGCCTCATTGCACCGCAAGAGATTCGTACAGAATTCATCAAAAAAGAAGAAATTTAATTTCAAAAAGTAAACATAAAAAGAAAGGAGGGGCGAAAAAGTAAGAACTAACTGCTGATTCGCCCCTTTTTATGGTAAAAACAATGACCATTGCAACGATTGATATCGGAGGGACTGGTATTAAGTTTGCTAGTCTGACTCCTGATGGGAAAATACTGAATAAGACAAGCATTCCAACGCCAGAAAATTTGGAGGATTTACTAGCTTGGCTAGACCAGCGATTGTTAGAGCAGGATTACAGCGGGATTGCTATGAGTGTTCCAGGCGCGGTCAATCAAGAAACTGGTGTGATCGATGGCTTCAGTGCTGTCCCTTATATCCACGGCTTTTCTTGGTATGAGGCGCTTAGTTCTTATCAGCTATCTGTTCATCTAGAAAATGATGCCAACTGCGTTGGGCTCAGTGAATTACTAGCTCATCCAGAGCTAGAAAATGCAGCCTGTGTCGTGATTGGGACTGGGATCGGCGGAGCCATGATTATCAATGGCAGGCTTCATCGAGGTCGCCACGGCCTAGGTGGAGAATTTGGCTACATGACAACCCTTGCCCCTGCTGAAAAACTCAACAACTGGTCGCAACTAGCGTCAACTGGGAATATGGTGCGCTACGTGATTGAAAAATCTGGTCAGACTGATTGGGACGGACGCAAGATTTACCAAGAGGCTGCAGCAGGCAATGTCCTTTGCCAAGAAGCTATTGAGCGCATGAACTGTAATCTGGCACAAGGCTTGCTCAATATCCAATATCTCATCGATCCAGATGTTATCAGTCTGGGGGGCTCTATCAGTCAAAATCCAGACTTTATCCAAGGTGTCAAGAAGGCTGTCGATGACCTTGTCGAGACCTACGAAGAATACACGATTGCACCTGTTATTCAAGCCTGCACCTATCACGCAGATGCTAATCTTTACGGAGCCCTTGTCAACTGGCTACAGGAGGAAAACCAATGGTAAGATTTACAGGACTTAGTTCCAAACAAACTCAGGCAATCGACTTGCTAACAAAGCATATCTCTTTACCAGATGTGGAAGTGGCCGTCGCTCAGTCTGATCAAGCGTCTATCTCTATTAAGGGTGAAAGTGGACAATATCAACTAACTTATGACAAACCTCACCAACTCTATCGCACCTTGTCTATGTTGGCAACGGCTCTAGCAGAAGCTGACAAAGTAGAGATTGAAGAGAAGGCGGCTTATGAAGATTTAGCCTACATGGCAGACTGTTCCAGAAATGCAGTTTTGAATGTAGCATCTGCCAAGCAGATGATTGAGGTTTTGGCTCTCATGGGCTACTCGACCTTTGAGCTTTACATGGAAGACACTTACCAGATTGAGGGGCAGCCCTATTTTGGTTACTTCCGTGGCGCCTATTCAGCAGAGGAGTTGAAGGAAATCGAATCCTATGCCCAGCAGTTTGATATGACCTTTGTGCCCTGCATCCAGACCTTGGCCCATTTGTCAGCCTTTGTCAAATGGGGTGTCAAGGAAGTGCAGGAGCTCCGTGATGTGGAGGATATTCTTCTCATTGGCGAAGAAAAGGTTTATAACCTGATTGATGGCATGTTTGCTACTCTATCTAAACTGAAGACTCGCAAGGTCAATATCGGGATGGACGAAGCCCACTTGGTTGGTTTGGGACGCTACTTGATTCTGAACGGTGTTGTGGATCGTAGTCTCCTCATGTGCCAACACTTGGAGCGCGTGCTGGATATTGCTGACAAATATGGTTTCCACTGCCAGATGTGGAGCGATATGTTCTTTAAACTTATGTCAGCAGATGGCCAGTACGACCGTGATGTGGAAATTCCAGAAGAAACTCGTGTCTACCTAGACCGTCTCAAAGATCGTGTGACCTTGGTTTACTGGGACTATTATCAGGATAGCGAGGAAAAATACAATCGCAACTTCCGCAACCATCACAAGATTAGCCATGACCTTGCCTTTGCAGGTGGTGCTTGGAAGTGGATTGGTTTCACACCCAATAACCATTTCAGCCGTCTTATCGCTCTTGAAGCGAACAAGGCCTGTCGTGCTAATGATATCAAAGAAGTTATCGTGACGGGTTGGGGGGACAATGGTGGTGAGACCGCTCAGTTTTCTATACTACCAAGCTTGCAAATCTGGGCAGAACTCTGCTACCGCAATGACCTAGACCGTTTGTCTGCTCACTTCCAGACTAATACAGGTTTATCGGTTGAAGATTTTATGCAGATTGACCTTGCCAACCTCTTGCCAGACTTGCCAGGCAATCTCAGTGGTATCAATCCCAACCGCTATGTCTTTTATCAGGATGTTCTCTGTCCGATCCTTGACCGACACATGACACCTGAACAAGACAAGCCCCACTTCGCTCAGTCTGCTGAGACTCTTGCTGATATTAAAGAAAAAGCTGGCAACTATGCCTATCTCTTTGAAACTCAGGCCCAGTTGAATTCCATTTTAAGTAGCAAAGTCGATGTGGGACGACGCATTCGTCAGGCTTATCAAGCGGATGATAAAGAAAGCCTGCAAGAAATCGCAAGACAAGAATTACCAGAACTCAGAAGCCAAATCGAACACTTCCATGCCCTCTTTAGCCACCAATGGCTGAAAGAAAACAAGGTCTTTGGTTTGGATACGGTCGATATCCGTATGGGCGGACTCTTGCAACGCATCAAACGCGCAGAAAGTCGCATTGAGGCTTATCTGGCAGGTCAGCTGGACCGTATCGATGAGCTAGAAGTGGAAATCTTACCATTTACTGACTTTTACGCAGATAAGGATTTCGCAGCCACAACAGCCAACCAGTGGCATACCATTGCGACAGCTTCAACCATCTACACGACATAAGAAACAAGAACACCGTGCTATTACTCAGAGTGTTTCTCGTGAAACATCCCTTTCTTAAAAAAGTACTCCACATAAAATAATTTGTGGAGTTTTTTCTATAATTAGTAGTTTAACCTAACCTTCAAATAGGAGTATACTAATAATGTAATCGTTATCAAAAGTCTAAAAAGGAATTTTTAGATGGATATCAAAATAAAAAAGGGAGGAAATTATGAATAAGTTTTCAAAAACCTTGAGAGACAACTGGATCTTTCTCTTGATGGTTTTACCAGGGGCACTCTGGTTGATTCTATTCTTCTACATTCCAGTATTTGGGAACGTGGTTGCCTTTAAAGACTACCACATGACCAGTAATGGATTTATAGATAGTATCGTGAATAGTAAATGGGTCGGACTCGATAATTTCAGATTCTTGTTTAGTTCAAAAGACGCCTTTATTATCACACGAAATACTGTCCTCTACAATCTCGGCTTTATCTTTATCGGTTTGATTGTATCAGTAGGGATTGCTATCATCCTCAGTGAACTCCGTTCTAAGAGAATGGTTAAGATTTTCCAAACTTCTATGTTGTTCCCTTACTTCTTGTCTTGGGTTATCATCAGTTTCTTTACAGATGCCTTCCTAAACATTGATAAAGGGGTATTCAACCATTTCCTAGAATCTATCGGAATGAAGGAAGTCAATTTCTACGCTGACTTGGGTATCTGGCCATATCTTCTACTTTTCCTAGGTATTTGGAAAGGCTTTGGATATAGCAGTGTCATGTACTATGCGACAATCATGGGAATTGATCCAACCTACTACGAAGCAGCGACAGTGGACGGAGCCAGCAAATGGCAACGAATTCGCAATGTAACCATTCCGCAGTTGACACCATTGGTAACTGTATTGACCATTCTTGCAGTCGGAAATATCTTTCGTGCAGACTTCGGTCTCTTCTACCAAATCCCCCACAATGCTGGTCAGCTTTATAACGTAACCAACGTTTTGGACGTATATGTTTATAACGGTTTGACTCAGACAGCGGATATCGGGATGGCTTCAGCAGCAGGTCTCTACCAATCAGTTGTCGGCTTGATTCTGGTTATCCTATCAAACTTACTTGCAAGACGAGTTGATCCAAACTCAGCCTTGTTCTAGAAAGGAGGAGAATATGGCAGAAAAGAAAATTAAAAAAGAAAAAATTGATAATGTCGGCATTCACTCCTTCAGTAAGAAAGCAGATATCTTCTTTAGTACCATTTCTGGTTTGGTTGCCCTCTCTTGTATCCTACCCTTTGTATTCGTTATCGTTATTTCGGTGACAGATGAAAAGAGTATCCTCCAAAATGGATATAGCTTCTTCCCATCCCAATTTGGATTAGACGGTTTTGAATTTTTGGCACAGTTTAAGGATAAAATCCTCCAAGCCCTCTTCATCTCAGTCTTTGTAACAGTGGTGGGGACTATCACAAACGTTTTTATCACAACAACCTATGCCTACGCCATCTCACGGACAACCTTTAAGTATCGCAGATTCTTTACGATCTTTGCCCTTCTTAGTATGTTGTTCAACGCTGGTTTGGTACCAGGCTATATCGTGGTAACTCGTTTACTTCAACTTGGTGATACAGTTTGGGCCTTGATTGTTCCAATGCTTCTCTCACCATTTAACATCATCTTGATGCGTTCCTTCTTCAAGAAGACCATTCCAGAAGCCATTCTAGAATCCGCTCGTATCGATGGTGCTAGTGAGGCGCGGATCTTCTTCCAAATCTGTTTGCCATTGTCACTACCAGGTATCGCAACCATCACGCTCTTGACAGCTCTTGGTTTCTGGAATGACTGGTTCAACGCCCTTCTTTACATCAAGAGTGACAACTTGTATCCATTGCAATATTTGCTCATGCAAATCCAGCAAAATATGGACTACATCGCCAAAGCAGTCGGCCTATCTGGTCAACTGGGAGTTGCTCTTCCAAAAGAAACAGGTCGTATGGCCATGGTTGTGGTCGCAACCCTTCCAATCGCGATTCTGTATCCATTCTTCCAACGCTACTTTGTAAAAGGTTTGACTATCGGTGGTGTGAAAGAATAGTACTTGTCGAGAAAAATCATTTCTCATTTCCAAACTTCCCTTGCGTGAAGTTAAGATCATTACATTGTTTATAAGTTTAAAAATAAAAAAAGGAGTTTTTGTCATGAAAAACTGGAAAAAATATGCTTTTGCATCTGCTAGCGTAGTCGCTTTGGCTGCTGGTCTCGCTGCTTGTGGAAACCTTTCAGGTAACAGCAAAAAAGCTGCTGACTCAGCTTCAGGTGAAAAAACTGTTATCAAAATGTACCAAATCGGTGACAAACCAGATAACTTGGATGAATTGCTAGAAAATGCTAACAAAATCATCGGTGAAAAAGTTGGTGCTAAATTGGATATCCAATATCTTGGATGGGGTGACTATGATAAGAAAATGTCAGTTATCACATCATCTGGTGAAAACTACGATATCGCCTTTGCATCTAACTATGTTGTAAATGCTCAAAAAGGTGCCTATGCTGACTTGACTGACTTGTATAAGAAAGAAGGGGCAGAGCTTTATAAAGCACTTGACCCAGCTTACATCAAAGGTAACAGCATTAACGGTAAAATTTACGCAGTTCCAGTTGCAGCCAACGTTGCGTCATCTCAAAACTTTGCCTTCAACGGAACTCTTCTTGCTAAATACGGTATCGATATTTCAGGTGTCACTTCATATGAAACACTTGAACCAGTCTTGAAACAAATCAAAGAAAAAGCTCCAGATGTAGTGCCATTTGCGGTTACTAAGAACTTTATCCCATCTGATAACTTTGACTACCCGGTTCCAAATGGACTTCCATTCGTTATCGACCTTGAAGGAGACACTACTAAGATCGTAAACCGTTACGAAGTGCCTCGTTTCAAAGAACACTTGAAGACTCTTCACAAATTCTATGAAGCTGGATACATTCCAAAAGACGTAGCAACAAGCGATACTTCATTTGACCTTCAACAAGATACTTGGTTCGTTCGTGAAGAAACAGTAGGACCAGCTGACTATGGTAACAGTTTGCTTTCACGTGTTGCAAACAAAGACATCCAAATCAAACCAATCACTAACTTCATCAAGAAAAACCAAACAACACAAGTTGCTAACTTTGTTATCTCAAACAACTCTAAGAACAAAGAAAAATCAATGGAAGTGTTGAACCTCTTGAACACTAACCCAGAACTCTTGAACGGTCTTGTTTACGGTCCAGAAGGCAAGAACTGGGAGAAAATTGCAGGTAAAGAAAACCGTGTTAAAGTCCTTGATGGCTACAAAGGAAACACTCACATGGGTGGATGGAACACTGGTAACAACTGGATTCTTTACATCAACGAAAACGTTACAGACCAACAAATCGAAGATTCTAAGAAACAATTGGCTGAAGCTAAAGAATCTCCAGCACTTGGATTCATCTTTAACACTGACAATGTGAAATCTGAAATCTCAGCAATCTCTAACACAATGCAACAATTCGATACAGCTATCAACACTGGTACTGTAGACCCAGATAAAGCTATTCCAGAATTGATGGAAAAATTGAAATCTGAAGGTGCCTACGAAAAAGTATTGAACGAAATGCAAAAACAATACGATGAATTCTTGAAAAACAAAAAATCATAAGATCCATTGATTTCGTGTATTCATTCCTAATTCCTAAAAATTAAATCACTGTTTTCCTCAGGCTTATCTGGGGGAGGCAGTGATTTTTTGAAACGAGAGCATAGATATCTATGTTTTTCTTATCACTATTTAACCATTCAGGAAATCTCAAGTACCATTTAGGATTTGGAGTAAGGATTTAGGAAAATATAGCTTATATTAGAGATGTCTCGAGTTTACAAAGGAGAGTTCATATGAAAAAGTATCAACTTCTATTCAAAATAAGTGCAGTCTTCTCTTACTTATTTTTCGTATTTGGTCTTTCTCAGCTGACGCTTATTGTTCAAAATTATTGGCAATTTTCTTCCCAGATTGGCAATTTCGTCTGGATTCAAAATCTCTTGAGTTTGCTATTTAGCGGAGTCATGATTTGGATTCTGGTTAAGACAGGGCACGGCTATCTTTTTCGCATTCCAAGAAAAAAATGGCTTTGGTATTCGATTTTGACAGTATTAGTGGTAGTGCTCCAGATCTCTTTTAACGTTCAGACAGCTAAACATGTTCAGTCAACTGCTGAAGGTTGGGCTGTATTGATCGGTTATAGTGGGACCAACTTTGCTGAGCTAGGTATCTATATAACTTTGTTCTTTCTGACTCCACTTATGGAAGAGCTAATCTATAGAGGATTACTGCAACACGCCTTTTTTAAGCATTCGAGATTTGGCCTTGATTTGCTTCTTCCGTCAATTTTATTTGCTCTTCCTCATTTTTCAAGCCTGCCTAGTTTGTTAGATATCTTCGTCTTTGCAACATCTGGCATCATCTTTGCTAGTTTGACCCGCTATACCAAGAGCATTTATCCTTCCTATGCGGTGCATGTGATTAATAATATTTTCGCAACATTACCATTTCTGCTGACTTTTTTACATAGGGTGTTTGGGTAAAATATTGGTAAGAGAGTTAGGAATGATAGTTTTTCAATTTATAAACGAATTTCAGGAGGTAAATGAGTATGACACCATTAAAATGGTTTGCTGGAGGAAGCGAAAGACGTTGTGAAGCCATGACGATCATAAATCATCTATTGGAAGATATAAAGGATACGCCTCAACTGACTCCCTTGAAAAATCTGTTAGTGAGTTATAAAAGACGATTAGAGGACGATGGGACCTCTACCCCATTTATATTGAGTCAAATGAATGTTGACATCTCACGTATGTTAATTGACAATAAGCTGATTCTGTCAAAAAGTCAAGCTGAGCAGATCAAAAAATTGAGAGAATTATCTGCTATTCGCTATGCTTACTGACGAAGTGCAGGGATAAGCACCTTTCTACAATTTCCAGTCAAATAAATTGCATTCGCTTTCTCAAGTAGGTATACTAGTATAGTTAGATGAAAAATTCTGAAAATTTAAGAATAGAAAAGAGAACAAATCTTATGGCAAAAGATATTCGTGTCTTACTTTACTACCTTTATACTCCAATTGAAAATGCAGAGCAATTTGCTGCAGACCACTTGGCTTTCTGTAAATCAATCGGCCTTAAAGGCCGTATCCTAGTCGCTGACGAGGGAATTAACGGAACAGTTTCAGGTGATTACGAAACAACTCAAAAATACATGGACTACGTTCACAGCCTCCCAGGCATGGAAGACCTCTGGTTCAAGATTGACGAAGAAAATGAACAAGCCTTCAAGAAGATGTTTGTTCGCTACAAGAAAGAGATTGTCCACCTTGGTTTGGAAGACAACGACTTTGACAACGACATCAACCCACTTGAAACAACAGGTGCTTACTTGTCTCCAAAAGAGTTCAAAGAAGCCCTTCTTGACGAAGATACAGTTGTCCTTGACACACGTAACGATTATGAGTACGACCTAGGACATTTCCGTGGGGCTATCCGCCCAGACATCCGCAACTTCCGTGAGTTGCCACAATGGGTCCGTGACAACAAAGAAAAATTCATGGACAAGCGTGTCGTGGTTTACTGTACAGGTGGCGTTCGCTGTGAGAAATTCTCAGGCTGGATGGTCCGTGAAGGCTACAAAGATGTCGGCCAATTGCACGGAGGAATTGCAACTTACGGTAAAGACCCAGAAGTCCAAGGTGAGCTTTGGGATGGGAAAATGTACGTCTTTGACGAGCGTATTGCCGTAGATGTTAACCATGTCAACCCAACTATCGTAGGAAAAGACTGGTTTGATGGAACACCATGTGAACGTTATGTCAACTGTGGAAATCCATTCTGTAACCGTCGTATTTTGACATCAGAAGAAAATGAAGACAAGTACCTTCGTGGCTGCTCACACGAGTGTCGTGTTCACCCACGTAACCGCTATGTCTCAGAAAATGAATTGACACAAGCTGAAGTTATCGAGCGCCTAGCTGCTATTGGCGAAAGCTTGGATCAAGCAGCTACAGTATAAGATTAAACAGTCCTCAGGGGCTGTTTTTCTATGCTTTTTACTCAAAAATCTAAAGTTTGTTTCTGTATCTTTCAGAAAAATAAGGTATACTATATGTAAACGATTTCAAAGGAGTCCAGTTATGACGAAAACATTTTTTATTCCAAATAAACAGAGCATTTTAGGAGAACAGGAAATTTTGACTGCCAAGTCCATCTTGGCTTTGGTAGATGGTTTGGAGTCACATAGCTATGATGCCGTCTATCTCCGTCAGCCTCTTAACCGTCTCGAGTATATCGAGTGTGCGATAGTGGGGCAATCACAATTTCTCTTTAAAGTTAGTTATGATGACGGTCAAAAGGCTTATCGTGTCGATCTTCCTGACCTACTCACAAAGACAGACTGGCAGATTATCAAAGCATTTTTAGATGCCTTGGTTGCTTACACAGGAACTGAGATTGAGGGGCTAGATGGTTTTGACTTTGAAGCTTATTTCCAAGCAAGTATTCAAGCTCATCTAGCAGACACTGCAGCCCGTTTTACGATTTGCCAAGGAATTTTTAATCCTGTTTTCTTTAGTCATGAGGACTTGAAAAGCTTTTTAGAGGCAGATGGTTTGGCACAGTTTGAAGCAGGTGTACGTGCAGTTCAAGAGACAGATGCTTACTTTGCAAGAGTTTCCTTCTATCAGGATGGAGAAGGACAAGTTCACGGTGTTTACCATCTGGCTCAAGGAGTCAAGACAGTATTACCGAGAGAACCATTTGTTCCTGCTGCCTATATTGAGCAATTGCTGGATAAGGAAGTTCAGTGGGAGATTGACTTGGTTCAAATTACAGGAGACGGCTCTAAACCAGAAGACTATGAAGCCATTGCCCGCTTGGACTATGCAAAATTCCTAGAGTCACTACCATCAGCATCTTACCACCAACTAGATGCCAATCAATTAGAAATTCAACCCATCTTAGAAAAAGATTTTAAAGCATTAGCACAAGAAGAGTAAAGCAGAAGCAGGTCAATCGACTTGCTTTTTGGCATAGAAAAATCCTGCCATGAAAGACAGGATTGCTACTCAATGAAAATCAAAGAGCAAACTAGGAAGCTAGCCGCAGGCTGTACTTGAGTACGGTAAGGCGAAGCTGACGTGGTTTGAAGAGATTTTCGAAGAGTATGAAGTTTAAAGAAAGGCCAAGATACGAAGGTAATCCCCAATCAGTGCCACTTCAGCTACAAAGAAGAGGAGGATAATCACTCCGTTCACAAGGACAGACAAGAATAATTGATAGAAGGAGTCGGTTTCACTTGATTGACTAGGTCTCGTAATGATATGGAGGCTAGCAAGTAGAATGATTCCAATGCTAATCACACACAAGAGAGCTGTAAATCGTAGGCTGTCAAAGAAGGCAAAGAAACTAGCAATAGCAGTGAGGAAGATTGGAATTGCCAAGAGTTGACTATACTGTTGGAGAACCTTTTCTAGCGTCCAGTCCTTTTCTTGGTAGATAAATCGTCTCACAACGAAACTACCCAAGAGGAATGAAAAGAAGAAGAGTGTTGTTGCTACTAGGATAGAGATAATCGAAAAGAGATTCAATGAAGCAAATTGTTCAGGGAAGTGATTATGCATAGTTGCTATATGTCCATAGTAAGCATGTTTGATGTGGTAGATACTAAAGAAAAAGGAGGATGCAGAAAACAGAATGAGCAAGAGAAAGGCTGTGTAGCTGTGTGTGCTACTTGTTTCAAGCTTGCTTGTTGGAGATTTGAGAGCCTCCACTAGCCAAGACCAAAAATCAAGCGCTTGCTCTTTCCATCTATCCGTAGATTTTGGAGCTTGGTCGGGGATATAGGGACTTTCTAAGGATTGACTGATAAGAAGGGGCTCTTTCGTGGTTGGTTTTTGCTGCGGAAGTGCTTCTTGACTCTCTTCAGCTTTAGTGACTTTTTCTGTTTCTTTAGAAAGGTCTTGCTCTTCTTCAGTAGAATCTAATGCCTTCTTTTCTTCTATTTCTGTTCTCGCTTCACTGTCTTCAGGTGTTTCAATTGTTTCTTCTTGCTGGCTTTCCAGTTTGACTTCAGCTTGAGAGACTTCCTCCTCTACTTGAGTATTTTTTTCAATTGGTGTATCGAGATCGGCTATCCTTTCTTCAGCCTTGTCTGCAACATCTTGGGCCTGTTCATCAGGCTTGTTCTTGCTTGTTGTTTTTACAAAATCATTACTTTCAAACCATTCTTGTTTCATGGTAGAACCTCCTTTTTAGTTAGATAAATATGCTTCCATAGTAGCAGATGTAAGCGCTTTTGTCAACGATTTCTAGAAGAAGACTCGTGTTCCTCTGATTTGAGTAGATAGATATCCTGTTCTGCCCTTGCGATGAGTTGATCTTTTGCATCTGCTTTTTCTGTTTTATAAGGATTGCTTAATCGTTCAGCTTTGTTTTCTTCGTTGTTAAACGAACGCCTTCCTTCTCTTAAAAAATGAAGAATAGAACCATGTTTTGTTGAAAGATCTAAGTTGATTCTTTGTTTTTCTTCTTCGGAAAGTAGCAGTTGTAGGTCTGTTTTCGCCACCAATTCCACCTTACCGTGTACTTGGATATTTTCAGCATGGAAGTGATTTTCTGTTGACTCTAGCTGACTATCTGTCAGTTCTGTGCTAAAGATATTGATGATATTTGGTGTTTTGAATTTGCTGTTTTTGATACGACTTCCTTCAATTCGGAGGAGATAACCATTTGTATTGAGAGTTGCATTTTCAAGGCTAGCATTTATGATGGTGGTTTGTCCACGATGGGCTGACACGTTGATCCCTTTTAGACTTCTTCCTTTTGGAACTTGGAGAATAACTTCTTCAAAACGACGAGAGTAGCCACTTGCGATATGGAGAATCCCGCCAATTCCAGAAGAGAGAAACGGAGTTTCAGACAGTTTTTTATCTGTTAGGCTTAGAGTTTTGTCGTTTTGATTCGTAACAAGATCATGGTGAGCAGAGAGTGATGGATGGTAAGAAATGTGGATTTGATCATCCAAAGAGTCTGTGATGGTGAGCGCGTGTTGGTGGAGAGTGATCTCTAGGTTTTCGACTTCCTTGCCAAAGGTCAACTCTTCCATCCGACTATCATAGACAGGCTCCTTAGACATGGCAAGTAGGCTCTTAATTCCGTCAGATTGGATACCTACAAAAAGCAGGATAAAGCCGATAACAGTAGTCACCACACCAAAAATGAGAAATCCTTTTGTCAATTTACGCATGCTGGTCACCTCTCTTTCCTTTTTTAAGAACAAATTGCACCAGGCGAACAATGAGTAGACCGAAGAAGCGGGCTACATAGGAAATACCTAGTAAGACTAGTGAAGAAGCACCGATAGCCAGTAAACCAGAACCAAAAATCAAGATAAAGGCTGATTTAGCTTGGGCTAGGACAGTGAAACTTTCAACTAAAAATAGGAATCCGCCGATGATACCAAGTATGGAAACTGCAAAGAAAGCCAGAATGACAGTCAAGGCTGCCACAAGGATGGCGAACAGGGACACGAGGATGGCGATTCCCAGAGGAATACCGATGGGTGCTGCAAGCAGGGCTAACAAGGCGATATGCAAAATTTGTCGGTTATTTTTTTGAGCGGGTGCCTCATTGATTTTTTTATCGAGAAGATTGGAGAGGACTTCGTGAGCTGCTTCCTTAGGAGTTCCCAAACTAGCGATGAGTTCTTCTTCTCCCTCGACTCCAGCATCGTCAAAGAGTTCTCTGAAATAGTCCATGGCTTCAATTTGGTCAGCCTGAGGCAGTTTTTTGAGATAGAGTTCTAGCTGAGTCAGGTATTCAGTTCTTGTCATGGCGGATACTCCCTTCTATGATGCCATTAATGGTGTCTGTATAGAGTGCCCATTCATCTTTTAGGGTCACGAGCTGTTCTATACCACCATTTGTCAAGGAGTAGTATTTGCGCATGCGACCTTGGAACTCTCTAGAATAGGTTGTCAGAAAGCTATTGCCTTCCAATTTTTTGAGAATGGGATAGAGTGTGGATTCTTTGATGTTAGCGATCAGCTTAATGGTTTGGCTAATCTCATAACCATAAGAATCATCCTGCTCCAGTACGGCCAAGATGAGAAATTCAATCAAGGCAGAGGATGTTGGAAAGTACATGGGGAACCTCCTTTTCTAATGTGTAAGATTTTTATATATAATTTTTCTACACATACATTGTACATCTAAATGAAAGCCCTGTCAAGAGAAATGTGTAAAATTTTTATATATAAAAAACTTCTAGGCAAAACTAGAAGTTTAGAGGAATTAACATCAGCTATTTCACAGAAATTTATATTTTAAAGATAAGTTAGAATCATGATGTATAATCTAGGATATACTTTGAAACAGATTCCTTTCCCATCTAAACCCTTATCTTCTTCATTTATTCCAAATCTTTTATCAATTTATACGTCTCCATAAAACGAAGACCTCGGGATCCCTTAGTCGCTGTGATTTCTTCATAGATATCACCCAAGGTGCAGGCAGGTGCTAAAGTCCACAGAGCATAATCTTCTAATATGACCTTACCAATCTTCTCAAATTTATCTAGTAAAAGCCCCAAATCCTTGTGATTAAACCAGCAGTCAGTATCAATAGCATACTGTCTATTATTCATCTTGCAAGCAATCTCGCTATTCAAAAAATCCGTCATAGTGGGCTTATTCTTTTGTAGCAACCTTGTAAAGGCTAGGTGATATTCTATTTTTCTCGGACTTTGATCGAGATCTGAAACAAAACCGACTCCGTATTCATTTTCAAATTGAACCACAAGCACATCTCCTACCTTAAAGTACGGCTCCCTCTTTGTTTTTGCCTTTGGAACTTTAAGAGGTTTCGGATTGACACTTTGTAGCTGAATAGCTAGTTTATCAAGTGCTTTCTGTCTTTGTTTCAATGCTTTGCTGTCAATTTCAAGCCAGAACTTATTCGCTCCTTTTTCGATGATTTTGAGAGTTTTATTTTTTATGTCTTCTGGTAAATGTCCAATCTTCCACAAGGAGTAGGCAAAGGCTGCCCAATAAATCTCAGTATAAAAATCATCTATACAAAAATTATTTTCATCATTTAAAATATCTTCGATTATCTTAGCAATATTTTCGCCGTTTTTATATCTTCCCACTATGGTGTTATAGATATCGTAAGCATCATCGCTGTCTATAATCTTTACTCCGTCTATTGCCATGGCAACCTCCTGATTATTCTCGGGTAGTTATTTTACAAAGAGAGAGATTCTCCAGTTCATCACTATCACCGATATAATTGTTTCAACACTTATTGTTTATATCTGAGAAGTATTTTAGAAAAATTAAAGGATTTTATCAACTCTGTCCACTGTAAAGAGAGCCACAGTCATCAGGATATCGACGAGCAAGAGGGCAGCTACAGCTGGCACCCAAGAGTGGAAAAGGTCAAAACTGTAACCAAAGAGGGTTGGCCCAAAGGCTGCTAGGATATAGCCTCCTGTTTGAGATAAACCAGACAATTGGGCTGTCTTTTCAGGAGCGCTTGTCTTGAGTGAAAAGTTGACCATGAGATAAGGGAAGAGGGCGCTGGTTGCGGTTCCGATGAGGAGATGGATGGCAAGCCAGTAAAAGAAATTACCGATTGGGAAAAAGAGCATGGAAATGCCGACCACGCCAGCCAGTGAGACCAGAGTGAGCATGAGCTGACGGTTGCGAGTAGACAAGCTGGTTGTCAGGCTTGGGATGGTCATTGAAAAAGGAATGCTAATCAGAGAGAAGATAGAAGTCAGCAAGCCAGCTTCGTGACTGGATAGACCTGCGTGGATGGCCATGGTAGGTAACCAAGTCATAGCGGTGTAAAAGAGCAAGGATTGAAAACCTGCAAAGACAATCACTGCCCAGACCTGTTTATTATGCATGACCTTTGTTTTGCTTTTTTGTTTGGTTTGTGGAGCCAGTCTGTGATTATAGCGGTGATTTGGGAGCCAGACCAAAAAAGTTGCTAGGCAGAGCAGGGTGAGGAGGATGATAAGTCCTTTCCAAGAACTGGCTTGTGTAATAGGCACAGCCAGATAGGAAGCCAGAGCCGTTGCAATCCCCATAGAGGTTACATATAAGGTGGTCAGAAAACCAATCTTCTTTGGTTGATTGGCTTGGATAAGACTAGGAAGCAGCACATTGATGACTGCGATACTTGCTCCAACCATCAAGGTTCCTAGATAGAGCAGGGGCAGATTGATTAGTCGAATCAGAGAACCGATGGTCAAGAAGAAAAGGCTGTAGGTGAAGAGATGCTCCAAGCCGATTTTTTGAGCCAGTCGGGTAGAAAAGAGTGAGAAGAGGGTAAACATGAGGAGAGGAAGGCTGGTCAAGACACCAAGCGAACTAACTTCTACTCCCAGACCTTGCGAAATATCTCCCAAAATAATGGGTAAAACAGTAAAAGGAGTCCGCAAGGAAACACCAATCAGGATAATACCTGGAACAAAAAAGAGTGATTGCTTTTTCATATAATACCTCTTCTAGCTGGTTTTAATAACAGCTTATTTTAAGGCTTTTTCCCTATAATGTCAAGTAAGGTTTTGGGCTTTCAAGATAAAAATGGGAAAGTCTTGAAAATTATGATAAAATAGTGGAAGGAAATCTATACATTGGAGAAAAACTGTGTCTGAAAAGCAAAAAATCAGCGTATTGATGTCGGTCTATATCAAGGAAAATCCGACATTTTTAAAGGATGCTATTGAGAGTGTTCAAAATCAGACCCTGAAACCGAGCGAATTGGTTCTGGTTGAGGATGGGCCTTTGACACCTGAGCTCTATCAGGTATTAGACCAGCTTGAAGCTGAGTCTGATATTCCAGTGAAACGCTATCCTCTTGAGCAGAATCAAGGTTTGGGTCTGGCTCTTCGACAGGGTGTTTTGCAGTGTCAGTACGATATCATCGCTCGTATGGATACGGATGATATAGCTGTTCCAGACCGTTTTGAGAAACAGGTTCAGCTAATGGAGAAGGACAAGCTCGACCTATTAGGTGGACATATTGCAGAGTTTATTGACAATCCTGATGAGATTGTTTCTTACCGTCGTGTTCCGACTCAGCATGCAGACATTGTGGCTTATCAAAGGATGAGAAGTGCCTTTAACCACATGACTGTCATGTTCAAGAAGGACATGGTTCTCAAGGCAGGTAACTATGAGGATGGCCTTTATATGGAGGATGACCTCCTCTGGCTCAATATGATTGCTGCAGGAGCTAAGACTGGAAATCTGGATCAAATCTTGTGTAAGGTTCGTGTTGGAGCAGGAATGTTTGAGCGTCGTGGGGGACTGCGTTATCTCAAACTCTATCGTCAAGCTCGTCAGCGCATGCTGAAGAGAGGGCAAATTTCTTACATGGAATATGCCAAGAGTGTTGCCATTCAGATGATTGTTGCCCTTTGTCCCGGATTTGTCCGACAGTTTATTTTTATGAAACTGTTACGAAAAAGCAAGTAAAAGATTGTAGCAAATCATAAACTAGAGAAAAAGTGTTATAATAACAATATAACTATTCGGCTCTTTTAAGGAGGAGTAAATTTCTATGAATAAAAAACTCACAGATTATGTGATT
>CAUQXM010000009.1:0-46701 GCA_963522215.1 uncultured Streptococcus sp.
AATATGATCAATTTTTAACCCAGATGTATGGGGATTATATGACACCACCATCAAAAGAAATGCAAGAGTGGTATAGCCACAGTATTAAAGCTTATCGCAAAAGCTGATTAAGCAGTAGTTTACAGGAAAAAATATAACAAAAAAGAGAAGATCGTTATACCTTCTCTTTTTTCTATTTAAATCGCTTCTGTGACAAAACTACGGCTTTCCAATACTTTGAGCATGGCGTTAGCTGTATCTAGGGCTGTGAAGAGGGGCACTCCGTGTTCAATGGCTGAACGACGGATTTGCTCACCATCTTCGTCTGCAGTTCGTTTTGTTCCAACTGTATTAATGATAGCTTGAATTCTTCCTTTGCGAACAAAACTTGGAATATCCTTATCGTCATCACCAATCTTACCAACAGGTTGGGCTTGCAATCCATGACTGGCAAAGAAGGCTGCTGTTCCTTCTGTCGCGAGGATTCCATAGCCAATATTTTGGAAACGACGAGCCAAGTCCAAGGCTTCTTCTTTGGCATCATCAGCGATGGTAAATACAACGTTACCAAAAGTTGGCAAGTGTAAGTAAGAAGCTTCAAAGGCCTTATAGAGAGCTTTTTCCAAAGTCGTATCAGAACCCATAACTTCCCCTGTTGACTTCATTTCAGGACCAAGTAAGCTGTCTACCTTAGCTAGTTTGGTAAAGGAGAAGACAGGTGCCTTGATATGAACGCGGGTACTTTCAGGGTAAAGTCCATCTTGGTAGCCAAGTTCTTCAAGTTTTTGACCAAGAATGAGCTTGGTTGCTACTTGAGCCATAGGGATATTGGTTACCTTAGAAAGGAATGGCACCGTACGGCTAGCACGTGGATTGACCTCAATAACGTAGACTTTTTCATCCTTGATAACAAACTGGATGTTCATCATTCCAAGGCAGTTAAGACCGATTGCTAGGCGTTTAGTATAGTCTGCGATTGTTTCTTGCACCTTTTGCGACAAGGTTTGTGGTGGGTAAACGGCCATTGAGTCACCTGAGTGGACACCAGCACGTTCAATATGCTCCATGATACCTGGGATGAGGACATTTTGTCCGTCTGAAATGGCATCGACTTCACACTCTTGTCCGACGATATAAGAGTCAACAAGAACAGGGTGGTCTGGACTTGCCTTAACCGCAGTACGCATATAAGAACGAAGGTCTTCTTCGTTTTCAACGATTTCCATAGCACGACCACCCAAGACATAAGATGGGCGAACGAGGACTGGAAAACCAATCTTGCGAGCTGCAAGTACTGCTTCTTCTTCATTGGTAGCCGTTTGTCCTGGTGGCTGTGGAATATCCAAATCTTTAAGAGCTTGCTCGAAGAGGTCGCGGTCTTCAGCACGGTCTAGGTCAGCAACCTGTGTACCAAGGATGGTCACACCTGCTTTTGCCAATGGCTCCGCAAGGTTGATAGCTGTTTGACCACCAAACTGAACGATAACCCCTTTTGGTTGCTCCAAGTCAATGACGTTCATAACATCTTCGAATGTCAATGGCTCAAAGTAAAGCTTATCTGATACAGAGAAGTCTGTAGAAACGGTCTCTGGGTTTGAGTTCATGATGATAGCTTCGTAGCCAGCCGCCTGGATAGCCTTAACCGAGTGAACAGTTGCGTAGTCAAACTCAACCCCTTGACCGATACGGATTGGACCAGAACCTAGAACTAGAACGGATTCCTTATCAGACTTGATAGACTCATTTTCCCATCCATAGGTTGAATAGAAATATGGTGTTTCAGAGTCAAACTCTGCCGCACAAGTATCGACCATCTTGTAGACTGGGACAATCTTGTTTTCCAAACGAAGCTGACGAACTTGGTCTGCAGTCGTTTCCCAAAGTTCAGCAATCTTACGGTCTGAGAAGCCATTAAGTTTAGCTGTTCTCAAGACTTCTAGATCTTGTGGATGAGCACCCAACTCCTGCTCAATTTCAAAGATATGTAGGAGTTTATCGAGATAAAAGATATCGATTTTTGTAAGTTCTGCAATTTCTTCTGGTGTGTAACCACGGCGAATAGCTTCTGACACATAGAAGAGACGGTCATCTTGGGCCTTGACAACCTTTTCAATCAAGGCATCATCAGAAACTGATGCAAGTTCAGGCATTTCATTGTGATGTACCCCAATTTCAAGGGAGCGACAAGCCTTAAGAAGAGATTCCTCGATGTTACGACCAATCGCCATGACTTCTCCAGTCGCCTTCATCTGGGTACCAAGACGGCGTTCACCCTTTTCAAACTTGTCAAATGGGAAACGAGGAATCTTGGCAACCACGTAGTCAAGGGCTGGTTCAAACATGGCATAGGTTGAACCCGTGACTGGGTTAATAACCTCATCCAAGGTCAAACCGACGGCAATCTTAGCAGCCAATTTGGCAATTGGGTAACCTGTCGCCTTAGAAGCAAGGGCTGACGAACGCGAGACACGAGGGTTTACTTCGATGACATAGTACTTGAAGCTGTGTGGATCAAGGGCTAGCTGAACGTTACATCCACCTTCAATCTTGAGGGCACGAATGATGCTCAAGCTCGCGTCACGTAGCATTTGGTTTTCATAGTCTGACATGGTTTGCGCAGGAGCAAATACGATGGAATCCCCTGTGTGAATCCCAACTGGGTCAAAGTTTTCCATGTTACAAACAACCAAAGCATTGTCAGCTGAGTCACGCATCACTTCGTATTCGATTTCCTTGAAACCTGCAATTGAACGCTCAATCAAACATTGGGTAACAGGTGACAATTTCAACCCATTTTCAGCGATTTCACGCAATTCTTCCTCATTAGCACACATACCACCACCAGTACCACCAAGAGTAAAGGCTGGACGAACGATGACTGGGTAGCCAATTGTTGCTGCAAAGGCAACAGCTTCTTCAACAGTGTTTACAATTTCAGATTCTGGAATGGGTTGGTTGAGCTCTTCCATCAATTGTTTAAAGAGGTCACGGTCCTCCGCTTGGTCAATGGCAGATAATTTAGTTCCCAGAAGCTCAACACCAAGCTCATCAAGGATACCATTTTTAGATAATTCCATGGCCATGTTGAGACCTGTCTGACCACCGAGTGTTGGTAGCAAGGCATCTGGACGCTCCTTACGAAGAATACGTGTCACAAACTCAAGTGTAATTGGTTCAATATAAACCTTATCAGCAATTTCCTTGTCCGTCATGATGGTTGCAGGATTTGAGTTAACCAAGACAACCTCATAACCTTCCTCTTTCAACGACAAGCAAGCCTGGGTCCCAGCGTAGTCAAACTCAGCAGCCTGACCAATAATAATCGGACCAGAACCAATCACCATAATTTTTTGAATATCAGTACGTTTAGGCATAGTTTATGATACAAAGCCCGTAAAGAACACAGTGAAAATAGGAAACTCGGTGCAGACGCCTTCAGCGTCAAGACGATGTTTATCTTTTTCACACAGTTCTTAGGGCGTGTTCACTTCCGCGAACAATGTATCTTCTCCTTTCTATTCGTCGCCTCACAGGGCGACATTAAATAAGATACAAAGGACGAATAGAAAGCGATTGAATTTTAGGAAACCAAGGAAGGATTGACAATCCAAGTTGGTTTCTCTAAATTCCGAGCTTTCCGTCCGTGTTCAGTTACATAAATTCTCCGACGAGCTTTTACTCGTTCTTAGTTTGATTGTTTAAAAGCTTCCATCATCTCGATAAACTCATCAAATAGGTAGCTTGCGTCGTGTGGACCAGGGGCTGCATCTGGGTGATATTGAACAGAGAAAGCAGGTTGGTATCTGTGACGCACACCTTCAACTGACTTGTCATTGATTTCTTCGTGGGTGATAATCAAATGCTCTGGCAAATCCTCACGGCTAACTGCATAACCATGGTTCTGACTGGTGAAGTCTACTCGTCCTGTTGCAATTTCACGTACCGCGTGGTTAAATCCACGGTGACCAAATTTCATCTTGTAGGTCTTAGCACCGTTTGCCATTGCAAAGAGTTGGTGCCCCATACAAATACCAAAGATTGGAATTTTTCCTTGCACACCGCGAATCATATCCAGTGCCTGTGGAACATCTTCTGGGTTACCTGGACCATTTGACAACATAACTCCGTCAGGATTGAGATGGAGAATTTCTTCAGCCGTTGTCGAATAAGGAACAACCGTCACGTTACAGTTGCGTTTAGAAAGTTCACGTAGGATTGAGTGCTTAAGACCAAAGTCCACTAGCACCACGCTCAAACCGACTCCTGGAGCTGGATAGGATGTTTTAGTAGAAACCTGTTTGATATTGTCTGTCGGCAAAACTGTTGCTTGGAGCTGATCCGTCACATGGTCCATACTGTCCCCAACATGGGTCAAGGTTGCACGCATAGTACCATGCTTACGGATAATCTTGGTAAGAGCACGCGTATCAATTCCTGAAATACCTGGAATTTTCTTGGCTTTCAAAAATTCATCCAGCGTCATTTGATTTCGCCAGTTGCTAGCTCGACGCGCTTCTTCAAAAACAACGACTCCCTTACAAGTTGGAATAATGGATTCGTAATCATCACGGTTGATTCCATAATTTCCTACCAAAGGATAAGTAAAGGTCAAGATTTGTCCATTATAAGACTGGTCTGTAATGGATTCTTGGTAGCCAGTCATACCTGTATTAAAGACAATTTCACCTGTTACATCGATATCTGCTCCGAAGGCCTTGCCTTCAAATACTGTGCCATCTTCTAATACTAGAAGTCTTTTTGTCATATTTTCACCTCTCGTGGACGCTCACTGGCGTCTTTTAACGTCTTGTGTTTTAGTTGGCGTTTCTACTCGCCAGTACGGATTCTAAGATTGCCATTCGAACAAAGACACCATTGGTCATTTGTTGGACAATCCGTGATTTTGGTGCTTCAACCAAGTGGTCTGCGATTTCTACATCACGGTTGACTGGAGCTGGGTGCATAAGGATTGCTGTTTCTTTCAAACGGTCATAACGTTCTTGAGTCAAGCCATGTTGGGCATGGTAGTCTTCTTTTGAAAAGACAGCTCCACTATCATGGCGTTCATGTTGCACACGGAGAAACATCATGACATCCACCTGATCAATGATTTCATCAATGGTTACAAACTGTCCATAGTCTGCAAACTCTTGACTTCTCCATTCCTCAGGTCCAGCAAAGTAAAGTTCAGCTCCCAAGCGTTTCAAAATCTGCATATTGGATTTAGCAACGCGTGAGTGGTCCAAGTCACCTGCAATAGCAACCTTAAGACCCTCAAAGTGACCAAATTCCTCATAAATAGTCATCAAATCAAGCAAGCTCTGGCTAGGGTGTTGGCCCGAACCATCTCCACCATTGATGATGGAAGTCGTAATCGTGGGACTAGCAATTAACTCTCTGTAGTAGTCAACCTCTGGGTGGCGAATCACACAGACATCCACTCCTAAAGCAGACAAAGTCAAAATGGTATCATAAAGTGTCTCACCCTTATTGACTGAACTAGTCTTCACATCAAAGTCAAGTCGCTCCAATCCCAGTTTAATCTCTGCCACTTCAAAGGACTTATGCGTCCGTGTAGAATCCTCAAAGAAAAGATTGGAAACAATCGGATGATCCTCATAGGGAAGCTGAGCTCCGTTTTTAAACTCAATTCCTCGCTTGATCAATTTCATGACTTGATCGACAGTGAGGTCTTCCATGGACACCACATGGTTCAATGCTTGTTGATTTTCTGACATGGCTACTCCTTTAGCTTTCTAAGCTTCTTCAGTAATCAGAACTCTGTCTTGGCCATCAAGTTCTGCCATCTCTACGATGATTTCTTCAGAACGACTAGTTGGGATATTTTTTCCAACGTAATCTGGACGGATTGGCAATTCTCTATGTCCACGATCGACTAGAACTGCTAAACTCACGCGCGCAGGACGACCATGACCGACAATATTATCAATAGCAGCACGGATGGTACGACCTGTATAAAGCACATCGTCCACCAAGATAACTTCGCGGTCTGTCACATCAACAGAAACTAAAGAAGTATCTTCTCCACTTTTAACATCGTCACGGAAAGGTTTCGTATCCAATTCCACAACAGGAACTGAAAGATTTTCTAGTTGCTCCAAACGTTCTTGGATTCGGTGGGCGATAAAGACACCACGAGTTTTAATACCAGCCAAGACGATTTTATTCAAATCTTTGTTGCGTTCGATAATCTCATAAGTAATACGCGTAATCGCTCGTTTAACGGTCAATTCGTCTACAACTTCTTTTGTCTTCATGACAAACCTCCAAAAAGAAAAGTCTCCTTAAACAAGGAGACTTGAAATGTATAGCCAAGCGAGCCCTACTGCAAACAGTATAGACTTCACCCTACTACTTAATCGTTCTCCTTGCCTGCCTCACGGGACAGGTTTAAAGGAATATTTAGTTATCAAATACTATAGCACAAAGCAAGCCTAAAATCAAGCAAAAACTTTCGATGTTCCATCTTACAAATTGCTAAAATCATATAATTGTGGGTACTGGTCACACTCTGGATTTTTAGGATGACAGATGGCTCTTCCAAAATAAATCATGGCCTGATGGGCAGCTAACCACTGCTCAGGTGGCAAGATATCCATGACCCGCTTTTCCACCTCAAGAGGTGTCGCTGATTTTTTGACAATATCGTGGTGTTTGCAAATACGCTCCACATGAGTATCCACTGCAAAAGCTGGAATCCCAAACCCTACACTCATGACAACATTGGCTGTCTTGCGACCAACACCTGCCAAACTCTCCAATTCCTCACGTGTCTGAGGGACTTGACCATCAAAATCGTCTAGTAACTGTTGGGCACATTTTTTAAGGAATTTAGCCTTATTCCGATACAGTCCCAGGCGAGAAATGTGTGAAGCAATCTCACTCTCAGTCGCCACAGACATGGCTTGTGGCGTTGGAAAGGCAGCAAAGAGACCTGGTGTGGCCTTATTTACCGCTGCATCCGTTGTCTGGGCTGACAACATGACCGCAACCAGTAGTTCAAAATGATTGGTAAAATCAAGACTGGGCTTGGCATCTGGAAAGAGAGCAATGATTTCTTCTAGCACCTTTCGTGCTCGTTTTTTTGACAAGACCATTATTCGTCTCCGTCAAATAGTCCTTGTAAGCCAGCAAAAGGACTGTTTTCTTCTTTCTTAACTGCCTGTTGGGCTTGGTATTCTTCTTCTGTCATGATTTGCCAGTCATTTCCTGAAACAAATCCTTGACCAGCCTCTTCTTCAGCCGTCAAGACCTTGATAGGAATGTTTAGTAGGATATTATCTGACACGCTCTCAGCAAGGTCAAGTTCTCCATTTTCGATAGGCAAGACCAAATCATCGTCTAAAACTTCCTGATCTAGTTGGTTAGTTGCGCCTTCCATGAAAACTTCCGTTACTGGATAAGATTCAACTAACTCAACTGGTTCCATACTGCGACTTGAAGCAAGAACAATGGTATAAGATAGTTGATAATCTAAGAAATACATACGGTCTTCGTACTGTACTTTCCCAACTGCAAGGATATCTTTTACATCTAAAATTTCTTGATTGCGTGCACGCAGGTCTGCGGCTAGGTCTAACGTTTGTTCAAAATGCAAGCCTTCAGACTGCTTACGAATTTCTTGAATATTTAATTTCATACTTCCTCCATAAAGATTTACTCTCTTGATTATACCATGAAAAGGCTACAAATCAGCCCACCAAACTTTGTAATTAAAATTCGATTTTTTAACATATTTACTATGACATTTTTGTTTTTTAGTGCTATACTATAGGCAATAATACATCAGAGCAAGGAGGATGCTCACATGGAAGACAAAGAACTCATTACTAATGCAACCCAACTCCTATCCGAGTTAAATAAAAGTTTCCAAAGCTGCAAACAGGGTACTGCAGATGATACTCGACTACAAGAGCTGCTAAACACTACTATAAAAGAGCTCAAAAAAGCGGAAAAGTTGAACAACAGTATTTTAATCGACCTTGAGAAATTTTACCAACGTACCAGTCTTCTGATAGGCCTCGGGAGCCTAAAACTAAACGATCAAGCACGTAATGCTTGGCGCAACTATGACAAGTTCCATTACGAGCATGTCAAACACGTACTGACTCTCTATGGACCTGTTTTCGGATTTTAGAGATTAGAATTGTCGGTTTTCTGTTGACAAAATTTCCTTAAAGGTATAGGATAAAGGTACTAATACTCGGAGGTAAGGGAGACATGAACAACTAAGTCTATCAAATAAAGAACCTTTATTTAGTAGATCTTGTTTTTGTCTCTTTTTGTGTGCTCTTTTCATACTAGATTTTCTAGTATCTTGTTCCCATTGAAAATCAAAAAACTAGAAAGCTATGCTCCTCTTGGGTTGGGTTAGGCAGCTCCAAGCTAGTTTGACGAGTTTTTCAACGAGGATAATAGAGTTTTGACAGTGACTTTGGGCTCTACTAGATAAAGTAGAGCTTTTTGTTATGCACTATCGACATTCTAGAAAGGGCAATCATATGATAAAAATCAATCACCTGACCATCACACAAAACAAAGATTTACGAGACCTTGTCTCAGACTTAAACATGACCATCCAAGACGGGGAAAAGATAGCTATTATTGGAGAGGAAGGAAATGGCAAATCAACCTTGATTAAAACTTTAATGGGAGAAACTTTACCTGATTTCACTATCAGGGGAGACATTCAATCAGATTATCAATCAATAGCCTACATTCCTCAAAAACTCCCCGAAGAGCTGAAAAAGAAAAGTCTACACGACTACTTCTTTTTGGATTTTGCTGATTTAGACTACAGTATCCTCTATCGTTTGGCTGAGGAGTTACACTTTGATAGCAACCGTTTCGCTAGCGTTCAAGAGATTGGAAGCCTTTCGGGGGGCGAAGCTTTGAAAATTCAGCTCATCCATGAGTTAGCCAAACCCTTTGAGATTCTATTTTTAGATGAACCTTCAAATGACCTAGACCTTGAGACGGTTGATTGGCTAAAAAGTCAGATTCGAAAGATTCGGCAAACCGTTATTTTTATTTCCCATGATGAAGACTTTCTTTCTGAAACGGCTGATACTATTGTCCACTTGCGACTGGTCAAGCACCGTAAAGAAGCAGAAACACTAGTAGAGCATTTAGACTATGATAGCTATAGCGACCAGAGAAAGGCTAATTTTATCAAACAAAGTCAGCAGGCTGCTAACGACCAAAGAGCCTATAACAAAACCATGGAAAAGCATCGGCGAGTCAAGCAAAATATAGAAACTTCACTTCGAGCTACCAAAGACAGTACTGCCGGTCGCCTATTGGCTAAAAAGATGAAAACTGTCCTCTCTCAAGAAAAACGCTTTGAAAAGACAGCTCAGTCCATGACCCAAAAACCACTTGAAGAGGAACAAATCCAACTTTTCTTCTCAGATATCCAACCATTACCGGCTTCTAAAGTCTTAATCCAACTGGAAAAAGAAAATTTGTCCATTGGCGACCGAGTTTTGGTTCAAGAACTACGACTAACTGTCCGTGGCCAAGAAAAAATCGGTATTATCGGCCCAAATGGTATTGGGAAATCAACTCTATTAGCCAAATTAAAGCAACTTCTTAATGATAAAAGAGAGATTTCGCTTGGTTTTATGCCACAAGATTACCACAAAAAACTGCAATTGGATTTATCACCAATCGCCTATCTCAGCAAAACTGGAGAAAAAGAGGAACTACAGAAAATCCAATCTCACCTAGCCAGTCTCAATTTCAGTTATCCAGAAATGCAGCATCAAATTCGCTCCTTATCTGGCGGACAACAGGGTAAACTCCTACTTTTGGATTTAGTCTTGCGCAAACCAAACTTTCTCCTGCTAGATGAACCCACACGAAACTTTTCTCCAACTTCTCAACCCGAAATCAGAAAACTCTTTGCCACTTATCCTGGTGGTCTCATCACTGTTTCGCATGACCGTCGTTTCTTAAAAGAAGTTTGCTCGACTATCTATCGCTTGACAGAACACGGTTTGGAGATAGTTAATTTAGAAGATTTATAAATTTTCAACATAGCAAAAATCCAGAGACGACCTCTGGATTTTTTTATATACGTTTCAAACGTTCAATCCGTTCTGAGATAGGTGGGTGGGTATAAAAGAGTTTTTGGAACCCTCCACCTTTCTTAGGATCATTGATATAAAGTGCACTGCTGGCATCATCTACAGGACGACTCATCGGTTTACTATTATCTAACTTACGTAGAGCATTAATCATCCCTTGAGGATTGCGAGTCAACTCAACACTAGAAGCATCAGCTAGGAATTCCCTCTGACGAGAAATAGCTAGTTGCACCAAGGTTGCAGCGAGAGGTGCCAGCACAATAGCTAGTAGGGAAACCACTAGCATAATGATTTCTAAGCCATTTCCTTCTCGGTCATCATCACTTCGTCTACGACCTGCTCCACCCCACCACATCATACGACCTGCCATACTAGAAAGCATGGTGATAGCACTAGCAAGGGCAACAGCAATAGTCGAAATACGGATATCATAATTACGAATATGACTGACTTCATGTCCCATAACAGCTTCTAGCTCCTCGCGATTCATGATAGCAAGGAGACCTGAAGTCGCAGCAACCGCTGCGTTTTGAGGATTAGAACCTGTCGCAAAGGCATTTAAGGCCGGATCATCAATGATGAAAACACGGGGCATAGGAATCTGAGCGACCATAGCCATATCTTCTACTACATGGTAGAGGTCTGGTGCCGTTTGCTCATCAACCTCACGCGCTCCATTCATGGACATGACAATCTCTGTCGATTGAAAAATCATGGACAAGGCATAGATAAAGCCGATAATCAGTGCGATAACCAAACCACCAATCCCAGATCGCATAAAGAGGTAACCAACAGCATAGCCAACAAGAGCTAAGAGTAGGAAAAATACCAGCAACAAAATCCACGTTTTTCGTTTATTGCTTGCAATTTGATCAAACAACATCTTAGTCACCTAAACCGCTAAAATCAACTTTAGGTACTACCTTTTCCTCATCTGGAGTTTGAAGGAAATCTGCTGCTTTAAATCCAAACATTCCAGCGATAATATTGCTTGGGAAAGTTTCTAATTTTACATTGTAGTTGCTGACAACACTGTTGTAAAGTTGACGAGAGTAAGAAATTTTATTTTCTGTGTTTGTCAACTCCTCTTGCAATTTAACAAAGTTTGCACTAGCTTTCAAATCTGGATAGCTTTCTGCAACTGCAAAAATACCTGAAACCTGACGAGTGAGGGCATCACTAGCTTTCATAGCTTCTGCTGGTGAAGTCGCTGCCGCCACTTGGTTACGCAGTTCTGCCACCTTTTCAAGGGTAGAACCTTCATATTTGGCATAACCTTTTACAGTCTCAATCAAGTTTGGCAAGAGGTCATTTCGACGTTTCAACTGAACATCAATCTGACTCCAAGCCTCCTTTGTTTGCATACGATTCTTAACCAAACCGTTATAGCTAACAATCACAAAAATAACAACAAGAGCGATAACTCCAAGAATAATCCAAGTCATTATATAAGTCCTTTCTACTTTTAGATTAGTACCAGTATATCAAATTTTTAATGATTATGGTAAAATAAGATGATACTAAAGAAGGAAATAACTATGAAACCAGAAACATTTTACAACCTGCTTGCCAATCAGAATCTTCCACTTTCGGACCAGCAAAAAGAAAAATTTGAACGTTATTTTGAACTCTTGGTCGAGTGGAATGAAAAGATTAATTTAACAGCCATTACGGACAAGGATGAAGTTTATCTCAAACATTTTTACGATTCGATTGCACCCATTCTGCAAGGTTTGATTCCCAATGAAAATATCAAATTGCTTGATATTGGAGCTGGGGCAGGATTTCCTAGTCTACCGATGAAAATCCTCTATCCTCAGTTAGATGTAACTATCATTGATTCGCTCAACAAGCGCATCAACTTCCTCCAACTTTTGGCTCAAGAACTGGATTTGGATGGTGTTCATTTCTATCATGGACGTGCAGAAGACTTGGCCCAAGACAAGAACTTCCGTGCTCAATATGATTTTGTAACGGCTCGTGCGGTTGCCCGCATGCAAGTGCTATCTGAATTAACTATTCCCTACCTTAAAGTTGGCGGAAAACTATTGGCACTCAAGGCCAGCAATGCGCCTGAGGAATTATTAGAAGCTAAGAATGCCCTCAACCTCCTTTTTAGTAAGGTCGAAGACAATCTCAGCTACGCCCTACCAAATGGAGATCCGCGTTACATCACAGTGGTGGAAAAGAAAAAAGAAACACCAAATAAATATCCAAGAAAGGCTGGCATGCCCAACAAACGCCCGCTTTAAATTTTTTAGTAAAAAATGTTTACAAAGTCAACCTCGCTCTTTCATTTCCGAGCTCGAGAAAAAATGATTTACAAAATCAACCTCGCTCTCTTATTTTCGAGCTCGGGAAAAAATGATTTACAAAATCATTTTTTTCTGCTATACTATCCTAAGCAAAGGTTTTTAATGTCATCCCGTGAGGTGACGAAGACGCAGAAATACTTGAAACTCTTTAAAGTCTAGATTTTAAAGAAGTCTTACTCTGAGGGCCTATTGCTGTAAAATAATGGGCTCTTTTTTGATGCCCAAAAGTGAGGTTTATATGAAACAAGAATCAACTGTTGATTTGTTACTAGACGTTGACCAACGTCCTTCGGCTGGAAAAGGAATTCTCCTTAGTTTCCAACACGTTTTCGCCATGTTTGGTGCGACCATCTTGGTACCCTTGATTTTGGGAATGCCTGTATCTGTTGCCCTTTTTGCTTCAGGTGTTGGAACACTCATCTATATGATCGCAACTGGTTTTAGAGTTCCAGTTTATCTAGGATCATCATTCGCCTTTATCACAGCAATGTCACTTGCTATGAAAGAAATGGGTGGTGACGTATCTGCTGCCCAAACAGGGGTTATCTTGACTGGTTTGGTCTATGTCCTTGTCGCTGCTGGTGTTCGTTTTGCAGGTACAAAATGGATTGATAAACTCTTGCCACCAATCATCATCGGACCTATGATCATCGTTATCGGTCTTGGACTTGCAGGTTCAGCTGTTACCAATGCTGGTCTTGTAGCTGATGGAAACTGGAAAAATGCTCTTGTAGCAGTTGTTACTTTCTTGATTGCTGCCTTTATCAATACAAAAGGAAAAGGATTCCTACGAATCATTCCATTCCTCTTTGCCATTATCGGTGGTTACCTCTTCGCTCTAACTCTTGGCTTAGTTGACTTTACACCAGTTCTTAAAGCTAACTGGTTCGAAATTCCTGGTTTCTACTTGCCATTTAGCACAGGTGGTGCCTTTAAAGAATACAATCTTTACTTTGGTCCAGAAACCATCGCTATCTTGCCAATCGCTATCGTAACAATTTCTGAGCATATCGGAGACCATACTGTTTTGGGTCAAATCTGTGGCCGTCAATTCTTGAAAGAACCAGGTCTTCATCGTACTCTTCTTGGTGACGGTATCGCAACTTCTGTCTCTGCCTTCCTTGGTGGACCAGCCAATACAACTTACGGAGAAAATACAGGGGTTATCGGTATGACTCGTATCGCTTCTGTCTCAGTTATCCGTAACGCTGCCTTTATCGCGATTGCCCTTAGCTTCCTTGGTAAATTCACTGCATTGATTTCAACTATTCCAAACGCTGTACTTGGTGGTATGTCAATCCTTCTCTATGGAGTTATCGCCAGCAACGGTTTGAAAGTCTTGATCAAAGAACGTGTTGATTTCGCTCAAATGCGTAACCTAATCATCGCAAGTGCTATGTTGGTCCTTGGACTTGGAGGAGCTATCCTTAAACTCGGTCCAGTTACCCTTTCAGGAACTGCCCTATCAGCCATGACAGGAATCATCTTGAACTTGATCTTGCCATACGAAAATAAAGACTAAGAATCCAAACACATCAAAAAACGAGCATTTCCAATTACGGAAGTGCTCGTTTTTCTTCTTTCTAAAAAAGGAAAGCCCTGCGGCCTTCCTTTGTCTTACTTGCGTTTCTTCTTCGCTTTTTTCATTTTGTTAGCCATTCGTTTCATGGACTGTTTCATGGCAAATTCACCGATTTTACCTTTGAGTCCGCCACCAAACATCTGGCTCATATCTGGCATTCCTGCTCCTCCGAGAGCTGACAAGTCAGGCATACCACCTTGTCCCATCATTCCTTCAAGGGCAGACATATCCATTCCTCCCATATTTGGCATATTTTTAGGAAGGTTATTTGGATTGATACCCATTTGCTTCATCATCTTGTTCATATCGCCAGACATAACACCCTGCATGAGCTGTTTAGCTTGGTTAAAGTCTTTGATGAATTTATTGACTTCGACAAAGGTATTTCCAGAACCTGCAGCGATACGACGGCGACGGCTTGGATTTAACAAATCTGGATTTTCACGCTCTTCAGGTGTCATTGAAGACACAATAGCACGTTTGCGAGCAATCTGGCGCTCATCCACCTTCATGTTTTGAAGGGCTGGATTGTTGGCCATACCTGGAATCATCTTGAGCAAGTCTTCCATCGGCCCCATGTTTTGCACCTGATCCAACTGATCGATGAAATCATTGAAATCAAAGGTGTTTTCACGCATCTTCTCAGCCATTTCAAGGGCTTTTTGCTCATCGTATTCCTGAGAAGCTTTCTCAATCAAAGTGAGCATATCCCCCATACCAAGGATACGGCTAGACATGCGATCTGGGTGGAAGGTTTCAATGTCCGTAATCTTTTCACCTGTACCAGTGAACTTGATTGGTTTTCCTGTGATGTGACGAACAGATAGAGCCGCACCACCACGAGTATCCCCATCAATCTTGGTAAGGATGACCCCAGTCACTTCCAACTGAGCATTAAACTCACGCGCAACATTGGCCGCTTCTTGACCAATCATGGCATCAACCACGAGCAGAATTTCATTTGGTTGAGCTAGTGCTTTCACGTCACGAAGCTCATTCATCAAAAGCTCATCAATCTGCAAACGACCTGCCGTATCTATCAAGACATAGTCGTTGTGGTTGGCTTGGGCTTGCTCCAAACCTTGACGAACAATCTCAACAGCTGGTACTTCCGTTCCAAGTGCGAAGACAGGCACATCAATCTGTTGTCCCAAGGTCTTAAGCTGGTCAATGGCAGCTGGACGATAAATATCCGCCGCAATCATCAAAGGACGAGCATTTTCTTCTTTCTTGAGTTTGTTGGCCAATTTACCAGCAAAGGTTGTTTTACCAGCCCCCTGCAAACCGACCATCATGATGATTGTAGGAATCTTAGGTGACTTGATAATTTCTGCCGTATCAGAACCTAAAACAGCTGTCAGTTCCTCATCAACGATTTTAATAATTTGTTGCGCAGGATTAAGGGTATCAATGACCTCATGCCCGACTGCACGCTCACGAACCTTCTTGATAAAGTCCTTTACAACAGGCAAGGCAACGTCGGCCTCAAGCAAGGCCAAGCGAATTTCTTTGGTTGCTTCTTGGACATCAGATTCAGAGATTTTTCCTTTTTTACGTAGATTTTTAAAGACGTTCTGCAAACGTTCTGTTAAACTTTCAAATGCCATTATTTTCTCCTATTTTTTCAATTCAGTGGAAATCGTCCGAAATGTTGCAAACTCTCTAGTTCTTCGGTTGTGACTTCTTTAATGATTTCATTTGGATATCCCCAACAGCTAAATCCTTCTTTAAGGGCTTGAGGAATAGAATCAGGTGAGAGAATTTGTAGTCTTGTAGGAAATGGTTCCTCTGCAGCTAATAGTTTGCAAGGTATTCCTTTATAGACAACAAGATTTTCCATGATTACTCCCTATTATCAATACTGGTCAAAATCTCAATTTGCTCTTGCAGAAAAGCATCCTTGGGATAGCGCTCCAAAATCTGATCAAAAATCTGACTGCGGACAATGTAGTCCGAGTACATGTGCAATTTCATCTCATAATCTTCCAGAATCTTTTCTGTCCGCTTGATATTATCATAGACAGCCTGACGACTGACACCAAACTCCTCGGCAATTTCAGCAAGGCTGTAATCATCAGCGTAGTAGAGCTCGATATAATTCATTTGCTTATCTGTCAAAAGCGCCGCATAAAATTCAAAGAGCGCATTCATACGATTGGTTTTTTCAATTTCCATAACTTTTATTATACCAAAAAATAGCCTAATCTACCACATTAGCAGGCTAATCCGAGAAGATAGCTAACTAAATTTGAAAAAGACATGAGACTAGCCCCAAGTAATTTCCAATTGATAGCTGGCAAAGGGATGTCCCTCTTGATTTTGTAGTTGATAATCTAGTTCAATCTTTTGCCCATCAACTTGATAATGGCTCGTTTGGATGATAAACTCCTGCATGCCCATAGGTGTAGGAATATAGGCTAAACTATCGCTATCCTTTAGAAAGCGCATAATGGTCTTGGGATTAGAAAATCGGCTCATCACCAGTTCTTGACCATGAAATTTAATAACCACTTTTTCCTTTTCCTCATTATAGAAAAGCAGGTAGCTATAATCTCCTTTTTCATGCACTTCCACATCATAAAGCTGGTCAATCACTTCCAACTGCTCATCAAACTGAATCGTATTTCGCATCCGAATCTTCACATCAGGTCCTCTTTCTTGTCTCTTGTCCTACTATTTTACCAAAAAGAGCAGGATTTTGCTATAATGGTCATATGAACGAAAAAGTATTCCGTGACCCAGTTCACAACTACATCCATGTCAATAATCAAATCATCTATGACTTGATTAATACAAAAGAATTTCAGCGTTTGCGTCGTATCAAACAACTGGGAACTTCCAGTTATACCTTCCACGGTGGAGAACATAGTCGCTTCTCTCACTGTCTAGGAGTCTATGAAATTGCACGACGTATCACAGAGATTTTTGAAGAAAAATATCGTGAAGAATGGAATCCTGCTGAGTCTCTCTTGACCATGACCGCTGCTCTCCTACATGACCTTGGACATGGTGCCTACTCCCATACTTTTGAACATCTCTTTGATACAGACCACGAAGCCATTACTCAGGAGATTATCCAAAGTCCTGAAACGGAGATTCACCAAGTCCTGCTACAAGTAGCACCTGACTTCCCAGAAAAGGTGGCCAGTGTCATAGACCACACCTATTCTAACAAACAGGTCGTGCAGCTTATTTCTAGCCAGATCGATGCGGATCGCATGGACTATCTCTTGCGCGACTCCTATTTTACAGGAGCATCTTATGGGGAATTTGACCTGACTCGCATCCTCCGAGTCATTCGTCCTGTCGAAAATGGTATCGCCTTTCAGCACAACGGCATGCATGCAATCGAAGACTACGTCCTCAGTCGCTACCAGATGTACATGCAGGTTTATTTTCATCCTGCAACACGCGCCATGGAGGTCCTCCTTCAAAACCTTCTCAAACGGGCTAAGGAACTTTATCCAGAAGATAAGGACTTCTTTGCACGAACTTCCCCACACCTCCTGCCTTTCTTTGAAAAAAATGTGACCTTGTCTGACTATCTGGCTCTGGATGATGGTGTGATGAATACCTACTTCCAGCTCTGGATAACCAGTCCTGACAAGATTCTTGCAGACCTGTCGCAACGCTTTGTCAACCGCAAGGTCTTTAAATCCATTACCTTTTCACAAGAGGACCAAGACCAACTCGCTAGCCTGAGAAAATTGGTTGAGGACATCGGCTTTGATCCAGACTACTATACTGCTATTCATAAGAACTTTGACCTCCCTTATGATATCTATCGTCCCGAATCTGAAAATCCACGGACACAGATTGAGATTTTACAAAAAAATGGAGAACTGGCCGAACTCTCTAGCCTGTCTCCTATCGTCCAATCCCTTGCTGGCAGTCGCCACGGAGATAATCGTTTCTATTTCCCAAAAGAAATGTTGGACCAAAACAGTATCTTCGCAAGCATTACCCAGCAATTTTTACACTTGATTGAGAACGATCATTTTACCCCAAATAAAAACTAGAAGAGGAATTTTATGAGTATTAAACTAATAGCCGTCGATATCGACGGAACCCTAGTCAACAGCCAAAAGGAGATCACTCCTGAAGTCTTTTCTGCCATCCAAGATGCCAAAGAAGCTGGTGTCAAAGTCGTGATTGCAACGGGCCGCCCTATCGCAGGTGTTGCCAAACTTCTAGACGACTTGCAGTTGAGAGACGAGGGTGACTATGTTGTAACCTTCAACGGTGCCCTTGTCCAAGAAACCGCTACTGGCCATGAGATTATCAGTGAATCCTTGACCTATGAGGATTATCTGGATATGGAATTCCTCAGTCGCAAGCTCGGTGTCCACATGCACGCTATTACAAAGGACGGGATCTATACTGCCAATCGTAATATCGGAAAATATACAGTGCACGAATCAACCCTCGTCAGCATGCCAATTTTCTACCGTACACCTGAAGAAATGTCTGACAAGGAAATTGTTAAGTGTATGTTCATCGATGAACCAGAAATTCTCGATGCTGCCATTGAAAAAATCCCAGCAGAATTTTATGAGCGCTACTCTATTAACAAATCTGCTCCTTTCTACCTCGAACTCCTTAAAAAGAATGTAGACAAGGGTTCAGCTATTACTCACTTAGCTGAAAAACTCGGATTGACCAAAGATGAAACCATGGCTATCGGTGACGAAGAAAATGACCGTGCCATGCTGGAAGTCGTTGGAAACCCCGTTGTCATGGAAAACGGAAATCCAGAAATCAAAAAAATCGCCAAATACATCACCAAAACAAATGACGAATCTGGCGTTGCCCATGCCATCCGTACATGGGTACTGTAAAATAATTTGAATATAGAAAAAGCACTCCAGAAGTTAGAGATAATGTACTGACCTCAAAAGTTAGACAGAAAAAATCTTACTTTTGGGGTGCAGTTTAAAATTCAGTATTTTTGGTTTCTAGTTCTATCCCCTTAATAATTATTAAATCTGAAAAAGGTAGTACATTATGTAAAACCTTTTTCAATTTTTTATTTTACTACGAATTAATATTATTTTTTCTAATGATAATTAATCCACTAATCTTCCTTTATAAATATTGCAGTTCTTTTCTTAGTTAGCTTTTTTTCATAACTCTTTATAAGAATAACCAATAAACTACTTAGTAATCCCAAAATAACTAGACTTAATCTCGGATTTAAAAGCCAATTAAAATAAGCAGCTAGTATCCCTCCAAAAGGAGCAAAAATGGTAGCTATTACAAAAGAACTCGAAAGTATCTTTCCGATATTATACACAGTACTTTCTTGTTGCTGTATTGTTATAATCGAGACAGAAGCTATTGTAATCAATCCACTCAAAATTGAATAACAAATTCCAAAAAATATCCAATTTTCTACTATTCCACTCGCCATAATGACAAGTGGGATGGTTGCCATTGATATATTCATTAAAATTAAGGCATCCTTCTTATTCAAAAAGTAGAAAGAAAGGTTACTGTTATCAACCTTCCAAATCCAGCAATTGAGTAAACAATCCCAACAAGACTATTTGATAATTTCAATTACGTCCATTTTTTTCTCTCATTAATTGGACATAACCCTTTGTTTCTATTTTTGAATTTAAAAACGAGAACTCTCCGCACATTTTATCATAAAAATTATTATAATCTTCTTTTGAAAAGTCTCCTAAAATCTCTATCTCAAGATAAAATCCAAGACCATCAATCTTATCTAGATTAATCGTTTTATTTTCTAATACGTCATGATAAGTCTTTCTATATTTACTTATTGTGAAAATATTTGAAAAACCATCTTGCAAGATATTTCTTACAAATTCTAATTTTTCAGATTCTAACTCTATTTCACTTTCACTCCACATTCCTTGTTTTATCGTATCTTTTCTTGTGAAAATACTTGCTCTATTATCATCTTCTTGACGAATTCTGTAGATAAAGCTACCTACCTCATCATTTTCAAATTCTCTTCCTTTTATTTTGAAATATTCATCAACTTGCTTATTTTCACTCTTAAATTTATAAGATTTTTCTAAATATGAAATAGCATTATTATAATCTCTCTCATCGTTTAGTTCAAATCTAACTTCTAATTCATTCATTAAGTTTACCTCTCAATTCTTCAAAGGCTGAAGTCTCTTTACATTCACTCAGTCTATAGTAAGTTTCTGGAGATGTTTTATGGACACAAAGCCTAATATTTTCTTGCACTCATTTTAGCACTTCAATATAATACTGTCAACATTTTTGATAATATTTTTTTATTTATTTTTATTAGATACTTATTTGTATTTTTGGGTTCAAAAAAACGATGCTTAATTGAACATCGTCTTTACTATTCTGTTAGATCTGCAATGTAATGCTCAATTTTAAGAGCCATTGACATATTTCCCTCAAGCTTATATAGAAAATAAGCCGTTTCAAAGTACTCTTTTACTGCAACTTTAGAAGAAAAATTCTTACTGACATTTCCCATCAATAAATATAAATCAGCCAAAAGATATGTTGTTCTATACGTCTTACATTGCTTTATCGTATCTGTGATTTTTGTAATAGCTTCTTCAGTATTATTCTGCAACCATAGATAGCGACAAATATTATAATTAAATTTAATAGAAAGGTTTAATTCTTCGATTGTGTTTAACTGGAGTTGATTTACTTGATACTCTAACTTTTCTCTAATTTCATTAAAACTCTCTAAATCTTCAATGTCATAATAAAAATTGAATAGAGTATTTGCAACTTGAAGGTAGGTCAAGTCAGTTACACTTAACTGAGACAGTACCTTCTCCAATCTTGCCACAGCCTCCTCTTTTTGCCCATAGAAATAAAAATCTATAAGAGATTTTATCCACTCCATATAAAACTTATCTACTAGAGACAAGCGATGTACTTTTACACTCTCTAGTTCATATATATATTTCAAAGACTCATAATTTCGATTTGTGATAAATGTCTGAGCTAACTTCTTAAACTCTGATAGCTCGTCAATCTCCTCTTCAATTTGCTCATTAAAAAAATAATCCATACTAACTTTTAACTTCTTAGACAGAGCATATAAAAAGTCTGCTCCTGGAGTAAATTCTCCATTCTCTAATCGACTAATCTGTCCCTGTTTACATATCCCCTCAGCCAATTCTCGCTGAGACATTTTTAATTCTTTTCGTCTATTTTTTAATCTTGTTGCTAATAGTGTGCCCACGTTTGCATTTTCCTTTTCTATTCGATTTCAATTTCAATTGTAACATGATTAAATTCTAAATACAAATTAATAAACCAAAAGATACAAATTATATATAAACAATAACTAGATAGGTTATTTTTGAAAATCTATCCCTTCTTCTTTTGAAATTTTCTTACTTAAACGATTAATAAACGTATTCACTTTAAATGGATTAGATATTAGACTATCATGTTTAAATTTTGTTATTAATATATTTAACAGACCACAAATAGTCTTTTACAACATATCACATTCAGGGGAATAATAACGATTTTCCCCATTTTTTAGGCTCTCTATTTCATAACAATCAATTCATTTTATCACATACCTTAGCCCGAAAAATCCACACCCAATCTTTTTGAAAGTTGTTTAAAGCTTTGTACTTGCTTTCTAAGTTCATAGAGCTGAACCTTAACCTCATTTGTCCAATTCCATAATAAAAATAAGGACATTCTAACAAAGGAAGTCCTTATTTTTTAACTAATAGATGTCAAAGTTACTTTGCTGATCCACTTTATCTGTACTCATTGATCAAAATATAACTTTTGCTCAAAATTTGGTCAAAAAAAAACAAAAAATACTAAATTATTTTTAAAAATGAACTTGTGATAATTGCCTTCAAATAAACATTTTGAATTTTCTTTGTCTTTCTTTACATTTCTAAAAATGCCCCCTGCAGGAATCGAACCTGCAACTACTCCTTAGGAGGGAGTTGTTATATCCATTGAACTAAGGGAGCTAGAGAAAAACTCTGCTGAAAAAGCAGAGTTTTTTAGTCGAATTAACGACGGATTTCTTTGATACGAGCTGCTTTACCTTGAAGAGCACGCAAGTAGTACAATTTCGCACGACGTACTTTACCGTAACGTACAACTTCGATTTTTTCAACACGTGGAGTGTGGATTGGGAAGATACGCTCAACACCTACACCGTTAGAGATTTTACGAACTGTGTAGTTTTCTGAGATACCAGCACCTTTACGTGCGATAACAACACCTTCAAAAATCTGGATACGTTCACGGTTACCTTCGACAACTTTCGCGTGTACACGAACAGTGTCACCAGGACGGAATGATGGGATATCTGTACGAAGTTGACCTTCAGTCAAGCTTTGGATTAATGGATTCATTTTATTCTCCTATCTTTGTCAATCTTGAGGAACCTTCCTCAGCGGATAAACTGTATTTTTGTGCGTCCATTACACACAAGATACAGTTTACCAAATTTCCACAAAAAAGTAAAGAAATTTATAGCAGAATTCCTAAAAAAATCGCAACCAAACCACCTAGGTAGGTCAAAGTCAGGTAAGAATAAAAGACCTTCTTATCACTTAACAGTCTTTGGAGTTCGTCATTCAAGGTAGAGAAGGTTGTTAAACCTCCACAAAAACCCGTCGCTAAAATAGCATAGACTTCCTTAGACTCTACATGATTGTAGAATAAGCCAATCAAAAAACACCCCAACAGATTTGCAATCAGCGTTCCGAATGGCAATTTAGAAGCTCGATTATAGCAGGAAAAAAAATACCGTACTAGAGCTCCGAAGCCACAAGCAATTGCAAGATAGACCATTACCATTTCTTCCTCCCTAGAAAATAAGCCAAGAGCAGTCCCCCACCAATGCTCAAAAGCAAATACATGATCAAACTAAGATAACGCCCTGTATCCAGTAGTTTCACAGCATCAAGCATTAGACTAGAAAAGGTTGTCAGCCCCCCACAAAAACCAGTCCCCAGAGCTAAAATAACGCCTTTACTGGTTCCTTTATAGACCAGATAGCCCTTGACAAGGTGAGCCAAGCAGAAAATTCCCAGATAGTTGACAAAGAGAGTGCCCCAAGGAAAGTCAGGACTGGCTGGTAACCAAGTGGAAACTAGGTAGCGGACAAGTCCACCCAACATAGCAGCTAGAAAAATCCCTATCGGATAAAATTGTTCTTTTTTCATTTGATATTTTGATCCTGATAATCACGCGAACGTTTGAGTATGTCCGAAAAAGTCGCTACAATAGTCTCCTGATAGCGCTTGTCCTCTACACGACTCCTAACCTTTTCAAAGATAATTGCTTCTCTCTTGGTATCTAAAATCGGTTTACCTGATGCTTTCTTATAAGCAACTACACCCTCAACCAAATGCATTCGTTCTTCTAACAATTTGACAATTTGGTCATCTATTTGATCAATTTCTTGCCGAATACTATCTAAATCCATAGTGTCTCCTCCTTTATTTGAATTATTGTATCAAAAAGCCACCAAATAGGCTAGTAAAATCCCAACTCACGATAAGAAAAATGCACTGATTGATTGTATCAGCGCACTTTTATACTTATCCTACTTTAGCAGCCAATTCTTCTGCGAATTGTTCTAAGCGTTCAATATCTTCTTCCTCGGCAGAAAGATCAACTTTAACACACTCTGAACCTTTTTCTGCTCCTGTTGACACAAAGACACGGTCAAAGTCATCAACTGCCTTACAGAATTCATCGTAGAAGGTGTCACCTGAACCAACCACTCCGTAGATTTTACCATTCAAGTTGAGATCTGCAAGGTCTTCGTAGAAGTCCATCATCTCATCTGGCAATTCTCCATCACCATAAGTATAGGTCGCAACGATAGCGATGTCTGCTTCCAAGAAGTCTGAAGCGTCAACAGTTGTACATTCATCAACATCGACATCCAAGCCCAAGTCACGTAATTTGTCTGCTACAATATCTGCAATTTCTTCGGTATTACCGGTCATACTGGCAAATACAATTTTTGCTAATGCCATATCGTCCTCCTCAATTTATCTTTCTCCATTATATCACATCTTTTTCATTTTAAAAATAAAAATTCTTGTGCTACAATGAAATGAGAAAGAATTGAGGTTATTTATGGACATTTGCCATCAAATTTTAGAAAAAATCAAAGAATACGACACAATTATCATTCACCGTCATATGAAACCAGACCCTGATGCCTTGGGCAGTCAGGTGGGATTGAAAGCTCTTCTCAAACATCATTTCCCCCAAAAAAACATCAAAGCCGTTGGTTTTGATGAACCGACTCTTACTTGGATGGCTGAGATGGATCTTATTGAAGATAGTGTCTACCAAGGGGCACTTGTCATCGTCTGTGATACAGCCAATACTGCTCGTATCGATGATAAACGCTATAGTCAAGGTGATTTTCTCATTAAAATTGACCACCATCCAAATGATGATGTATATGGTGACCTATCTTGGGTGGATACTAGTTCAAGTAGTGCTAGCGAGATGATTACCCTATTTGCCCAAACAACTCAACTGGCCTTGTCAGATCGCGCTGCTGAGTTGCTCTTTGCAGGAATTGTCGGTGATACAGGTCGCTTCCTCTACCCTTCTACCACTGCACAGACCCTCCGTCTGGCTGCTTATTTGAGAGAACAGAACTTTGACTTTGCGGCTGTCACCCGCAAAATGGACACTATGAGCTACAAAATTGCAAAACTTCAAGGCTACATCTACGACCATCTGGAAGTGGATGAAAATGGCGCAGCTCGCGTTATCCTGAGTCAGGAAATCTTGAAACAATTCAATGTTACCGATGCTGAGACTGCTGCTATTGTGGGAGCACCTGGTCGTATTGATAGTGTGAGTCTCTGGGGAATTTTTGTAGAACAGGCTGATGGCCACTACCGTGTTCGCTTACGCAGTAAAATCCATCCTATCAATGAAATCGCCAAGGAACATGATGGTGGAGGCCACCCTCTAGCAAGCGGTGCTAATTCCTATAGTCTAGAAGAAAACGAAATCATCTACCAAAAGTTAAAAAACTTGCTTAAAAACTGATAAAATACTTGCCAAACTTTTCAGAATCTGATAGACTAGTATGGTAACAATCTATGGCTCGCAAAGAGACCATGGCAGAAAGGAAATATTGCAAAATGAAAAAAGATATCCATCCAGAATATCGCCCAGTTGTCTTCATGGACACAACTACTGGTTACCAATTCCTTAGCGGTTCAACAAAACGCTCTAACGAAACAGTTGAGTTCGAAGGCGAAACTTACCCATTGATCCGTGTGGAAATTTCATCAGACTCACACCCATTCTACACTGGACGTCAAAAGTTCACTCAAGCAGATGGACGCGTGGATCGTTTCAACAAAAAATACGGTCTCAAATAATGATAAAAAAGAACAGTTTTGGCTGTTCTTTTTTGTTTCTTGAAATTAACTGCTGTTTTCATGTTCCAGACTCATACTCTTCGAAAATCTCTTCGGCAATTTAATGTTAGGGGATTTATACTAACAATAGACTTTTAACCCCAAAATTGATAAAATAAAAAAGAAAATAAGATAAAAGGAAACTATAAATCACCATGATGAACATGCAAAACATGATGCGTCAAGCACAAAAACTTCAAAAACAAATGGAACAAAGTCAAGCAGAACTTGCTGCTATGCAATTTGTTGGCAAATCTGCTCAAGACCTTGTTCAAGCGACCTTGACTGGAGATAAGAAAGTTATCAGTATTGACTTCAATCCAGCTGTCGTTGACCCAGAAGATCTTGAAACTCTTTCTGATATGACCGTTCAAGCCATCAACTCTGCTCTTGAACAAATCGATGAAACTACCAAGAAAAAACTGGGTGCTTTCGCTGGAAAATTGCCATTTTAAGCATAAGAAAAACAAGCATTCAAGAGAATACTTGCCTATCATGGGAGGAACAACTGTTCCTCTTTTTGATTACTAAAAATTAAAGAATTCCATGGCCTGTTTGAAAAGCAATTCAGTATACTCTGGGTCTTCTTGGGCAATGGTAACTTGCTCTTGAATCATTTCCAAGTCATCCGTTATCATGCCGTCTGCACCCAAATGAACAGATTTATCAAAGGACTCTGAACTATTGATGGTCCACACGTACAATTTCTGATCGGTATTCCAAAGCTTGTTGACAAAATTTTCATCCAAGGTTGAATACTCCATGGTGTAACCTGTAGCCTTGGTTCTTGGAAAAATACTATTATAAGGTAGGATGAAAAAGACTGGAATTTGAGTATCGTAAGCTAAAACCTGGTCAATCACATGGTAGTCCAAGGATTGCATTTGGTGACCATTCTGCTTAAGAACCGTTCCATATTTTTCCATAAAGCGTTTCATCATATCTGGATTATCTTTTCGACTGGTTTTAATTTCAATAAGGAGTTTTTGATGCAATTCATTGGCTTTATTGAGATAGTCATCAAAACTAGACACCTTGCTGTGATAGCCATTTTCTGAAATATTGAGTTTGGTTAATTCTTCCAAAGTGAGATCCTGAGGATTGGCATTAACTCCTGTCAGATTCTTGATATTGGCATCATGCATCATGACAAACTGACCATCTTTTGTTTCCTGAACATCTGTCTCAACGAAATCTGGACTTAGTTGGGCTGTCTTTTCTAAAGATTGGACTGTATTTTGCACACCATTCTTATTAGATACTCCCCTGTGAGAGATAATCAAAGGTTTATTGGCGACTGGAGCTTCTAAATAAACATAACCCTCAAGAGCGAAAAAGATACAAGCACATCCCATCACTCCCCATCTCATCCAGTGGTCTTTCTTTCTCCTTGGTGTGATTTCTAATTCTTCTCCTGTTAAGAAGGAAACAAACTTAATGAGAAAGTAAGTCAAGGCCATATAGTGGAAATTCTTGATTAAAACAAAGTTGATAATTCCCAGCACAAGAGATTCCTTATGGGTCAGACCATCCATCAGTGCCTGACTTGCCAAGATTGGAATCAATAAAAGAATGAAAAATAGGTAGGTTTTGACGACAATCCAAAGCAAGTTCCAAGTATAAAACCAGGAGTGCTTTCTTGTCTTCTCTAAACTGTATCTGACTGCTTCTTTCACTGTTTTTTTCTCAAATAAAAGCTGAGGTAGAGCAAACATCAAACGCACTGAAATGTAAAATAGAAGTAAAGCCAGAATAGTAACCACTATACCTACTAGCCAATACTTGTCTTCCACATAATCAATGATAAAGTCCGGAATGACAATTTTATTGAGGTAATAAATCTTTAAAATCTTTCGAAGCAATGGAAAGAGCATCATGACATAAAAGAAGATAAAGGCTATCTTGGAAAGCGTCACTTGCTTCATAAACAAGATACTTTGGCGAAAGACCTTACGACTGTACTCCAGCAAGGTCCTTTTTTCATGGCATAATAAATGCCGAGCACCGATAAAGAGAAGTCCTATCTGGTAATAGGCGACCAATAAATTAACAATTACCAGAACAAATAAAGCAAGACTAACAAAGGGAGAACCCGTTATAATGGCAAAAATATTGTTGTAGGAAAGAAAGAGATAGCCTGTCTGACGGAGCAAAAGTCCAGCAATCCAAGAATTTGACGGTAACCAGACAAACTCAATCATCATGAAAGTCAAGAAAAAGAGAAAGAGTATTTTATCTAGATTAAAGTATATCTGCTTAAAACCTAGATTTTTAGGTTTTTCAGGTTTCATAGGCACTCCTAATCAAATAATTGAGACAAGTCCAAGCCTCCAAAAGGATTATTCGAGAGGCTACTTTCTGTCCCTAACAATTCTCTAGCTTGATCCGACTCTAGAAAAGACTCGTAAACACGCGCCGTCATACGAGCATCCTCTAGGCTATTATGAGACTGACCTTGAAATCCAAGAAACGAGGCAACGGTTTGCAATTTAAGATTGGCAATACCATGTAAATCCGAACTCCGACGTTCAAAGGCTTCATCATACAAATCCACCTTATACTGCAGGCTGTAGTCTAAACCATGATCCGCTAAAATAGGTAGATCACTTTTAGCAGCATTGTATCCAACCATGGGTAAAAAACCCACAAACTCTTGGAAATCTTTTATGACTTTCTCCACTGGAGGAGCATCTTTTAAGGTCTCAGCCGTAATCCCAGTCAAACCATTGATAAAACTCTTTAGAGGCACACTAGTGTGGACATAGGAATCATAGGCATCGATTTCCTGGCCATCTCTAAAACGTACTGCCGATACTTGAATCAAGTGTGTTTGCCCTTCATGCTGATTAAATTCTAAATCAAAAGCAATGTAATCTTCTAATCGTTCCATTCTATACCTCTCCTATACTGTTATTTTATACTAATTCAAACCATGTCAACGTCGCCTTGCCGTACTCAAGTACAGCCTGCGGCTAGTTTCCTAGTTTGCTCTTTGATTTTCATTGAGTATTACTTGAGCAACTATACTATTTAGATTAGAAATAAAAGAAGCCATCAGGTTAGCATTTAACCTAAACAGCTCCTTGATTATCCTCCAAATAAACGAGCAAAAAAGCCTTTCTTAGTGGATTGGACTTCTTCTTTTGCTTGGTCCAGCTCTAGCTTAAGATTTTCTTGATCCTTCATGGCTTGAAGGGTCAATTGTTGCTGCTGATCGAGTTGTTTGTCTTTCTCAGCAATCTGACGGTCTTTGATACGCATCTGCTCGTCTTTTTCTGATAACTGACGATCCTTGGCTTTTAATTGTTCATAAAGACGAAGAATTTCTGCATTCTTCTCATCAACCAGAATCTCCATCAGTTCACGTTGCTTGACATCTTCACTGACAGGCTCATCTTCAAAAATCGTTTTTTTATAGATTTCTTCTAGCTTAATCAAGCCACTTCTGGTAACGACTGTTACCCCTTTATCATTTTTATCTGTGTCTTCTTCTGGTAATTCTTTGACACGGTTATTGATTGCTTGGCGAGATAATCCTAAGACCTCTGCAATCTCACTGACGGTCATTTCAATACTCATAATATCCTCTGAAACGTTTTCTAGCTTTTCTTTACTTAAATCTTATCATAAGCTAGAAAAACTGTCAAATTTTCGCTTAATCTAAAGCCTTCAAAAAGGCTAACAAGACTTGGGCAGAGCGACGTCCAGCTTCGATAATAAACTCATCAAAAGAGATGTTTGCTTCATGGTTGGCATTATCACTCATAGCTCGGATGACTAAGACTGGAAGATCAAGAGCATGCGCTGCCTGAGCAATAGCTGCCCCCTCCATCTCAACTGCTAAAACTTCTGGGAAATGGGACTTAATCGCTTCTATCTTGTCATTTCCTGCAACAAAACTATCTCCTGTAGCAATCAAACCAAGATGCCAGTTCTGGTCCAATTGAGATAAACTCTCTTGGATTTTAGCAACAAAGGTTTTATCTGATTCGAAATAAAGCGGTTGTTGCGCCATTTGTCCATAAGCGTAACCAAAAGCTGTGACATCCACATCATGATAAGCCAATTTATCAGCAATCACAACATCCCCAACAGCAATACCTTCTGCTACTGCCCCAGCTGATCCTGTGTTAATCAAAGCATCCACTTGAAAATGATCAGCCAAAATCGCCACACTCATAGCAGACATGACCTTACCAATTCCACTTTCTACAAGAACGACTTCATGAGAAGCAATGGTTCCTGTGTGATAGGTATTTCCCAAAACAACTTGCTCTTGGGCATTTTCTAGATGCTGGACCAGATACGCCAGTTCTTCTGGCATAGCCGCAATAATTCCTATTTTCATTTCAATTCCTTTTCTATTACAAAAGTTTCATTGCTAAGACAAGCAAAATTAAGAGAAAAATGACTGCAAATAATATTTTGTTTAACTTAGAATTGAAGACATTTCTCTTGGTATTCTCAATGCGACGGCTTTTATGAATAGACGGTTCGACCTGAATCTTCAAGGTTTCCTGACTAAAGCCATGTTCCTTAGGATTGGCATAACCAAAACGGGAAGAAGAGGTTGGTAAAATCTTGGTTTCCTCATCATCCAGCAAAGGAGGACCTGAAATTTTTTCGCCTCTATTAGCTCTTTCAATCATTTCATCCGTTAATAAAGGTTTACCCATACTGACCTCCTCTATTTTTTATGCAATTCCCAATACTGTACAGCCATAATTGTCTTGGCATCACAAATATGACCTGATTGGATTAATTCCTTGGCTCCTTCTAAGCTCACTTCAAGGACTTCCAAGGTTTCATCCTCATCCTGCGGACGCGGATTTTCCACTTTCGTCAAATCGCTTGCTCGGTATAGTTTTAATTTTTCATTACAAAAGCCAATGGCTGAATAAAAGTCATACAAAAGTTCTAATTTCCCTGTATAGGCTGTTTCTTCCTCTAATTCACGAAGTGCTGCTGCGACAGGGTCTGTGTTTTCTCCTACTTCCAACTTTCCGGCTGGAATTTCGTAAGAGACAGCCTCGATGGCTTTGCGGTACTGCTTGACCAAGATGAGTTTTTGTTCATCCGTTACTGCTAAAACACAGACAGCCCCATTGTGGAAAATCAAATCCCGTTGGGCAGTTCCCTTACCTTCTGGTAATTCAACCTGATCTTGAACCAGTTTAAAAATTGGTCCTTGATAGATTTCTTTTCGGCTAAGCGTTTTTTCTTCAAATTCCATGATAGGCTCCTACTGATTATTAGGATGATGAGGAAGGCGAGTTGCATATTCGTCTTTATTGACCTGACGACCACGACCAATAGCAATCGCATCTGCTGGCACGTCTTTAGTAATAGTTGAACCAGCACCAACGAGGGAATTGTCACCTAACTCAACTGGCGCAATAATGGTTGAATTTGAACCAACAAAGACATTGTTACCGATGACTGTCTTGTATTTGTTTTTGCCGTCATAGTTGACTGTAATGGTTCCAGCACCGAAATTAACCTTACTACCCACTTCACAGTTTCCGATATAAGTCAAATGACCAGCCTTAGTATTCTCGCCGATAGAAGAACCTTTCACCTCAACAAAGTTACCAATATGAACTTGGGCACCCAGACTTGAACCTGGACGAATGTGGGCGTAAGGACCGACTGTTACACCGTCAGCAACACTACTTTCCTCAATCATAGAGTTGGTAATAACAGCTCTTGCTCCGATAGTACTGTCTACCACATAAGTTCCATTTGTCAAAACAGTCTCAGCACCAATTTTCGTTTGCCCTTTCAAGGTAACATTGGCTTCGATTTGAACTTCAGGAGCAATCTCAACATCAATATCGATATAAGTTGCTTCTGGGTTGACAAAGCTAACACCGTTGACCATGTGTTGATGATTGATGCGGCGACGCATAACCGACTCAGCAGTCGCAAGAGCCACACGGTCATTTACCCCAAGACTTTCATCAAAATCTTTCAAAGTATAAGCGCCAACTTTTTCACCAGCTTCACGGAAAATGCCAATGACATCTGTAATATAGTATTCGCCTTGAGCATTATTGGTATTGATATTTTTCAAAGCCTCAAACAAACGCTCGTTGTCAAAGACGTAAGTTCCGGTATTGATTTCCTTGATTTGTTTTTCAAAATCTGTAGCATCCTTTTGCTCAACAATACGAAGAACCTCAGCATTATCATTACGAACAATTCGTCCATAGCCAAAAGGATTATCTGTTTCAGCAGTCAAGATAGTCGCCACATTCTTATGATTGATGTGGAAATCAATCAAGTTTTTCAAGCTTTCACCTGTGATTAAAGGAGTATCCCCTGCAATGACCAAGGTGTGACCTGACAAACCTTCTAGGATAGGCTCTGTCATCATAACTGCATGACCAGTCCCTAACTGTTCAGATTGAGTCACAAATTCTGTCTGTCCAGCCAAGACCTCTTCAACCAATTCCGCCTTGTGTCCGACAACGGTTACTGTTTTTTCAGGTTGGATAGCTCCCACACTACGGAAAACATGTTCCAACATAGAAATACCCGCAACCTTGTGCAAAACTTTTGGCAAATCAGATTTCATGCGAGTCCCTTTACCCGCTGCTAAAATAATGGCATAATTTGACATAATCTTCTCTTTTCTCTAGAAATTCCCTTTTATTATACCATATTTCAAATCATTCCGCGCTCTTGAATGAAAAAATGCTCTAAAGTCCTTTCTTAACCCATTTTTTGAGTATTTTTTTTGATTTTTTCTCATTTTTAAGGTAAAATTATGAGATATGAGAAAGAAAATAAATCCGCTTATTTTGTTTGGTTTTTTTGGGATTATGATTTTCATTTTAATCCTGAATCGCCCTCGTTTTGAGGACCATCCTGTAAAAACAAAGTCAAATATCGCGCAAGTAGAATCGCAAGCGCTACATAATATAGATAAACCGGTAATTGATGTTTCTGGTTGGCAACGTCCTGAGGAAATAAATTACGATACTCTGTCCCAAAACATTTCTGGAGCTATCGTTCGTGTCCATAGTGGCGCTCAGTCTTTAAAAGAAAACGATGCTTCCTTTGTTAATGGGGTAGATAAGGCCTTTAAAACCCATATCACTGAGTTTCAAAAACGAAATGTCCCAGTTGGTGTCTATGCCTTTGTAGCTGGAAAAAGTGTCCAAGAAATGGAAAAGGCCGCTGAAGTTTTTTATAACGCTTCATCGCCATACAGCCCTAGTTACTATTGGCTAGATGTGGAAGACAAAACCATGTCCAATATGAACGAAGGTGTTGAAGCCTTTCGTGCAAAACTAGAATCGCTAGGTGCAAAAAATATCGGAATCTACGTTGGAGTCTACTTCATGGAAGAACACAGTATTGATACAGACAAGTTTACGTCTGTTTGGATTCCTTCCTATGGTTCTGACTCAGGATTTTACGAAGCTACTCCTAAGACTGATTTAGATTACGACATTCACCAGTACACATCTAAAGGAAAAATTGCTGGCTTTGACCACGATTTGGACATCAACGTCATTTCTTCCTTAAAAAACAAAGAAGAAACCTTTAGAAAACTCTTTTTAAAACCTTAAAAGCATTTGTTTATCATTTGCTTTTTCTTTTTGTGTTTGATTGTGATACAATATAGTAAGGATTTTTTGAAATAGAAATAGTTGGAGGAAAAATATGCTCTCATGGTTAGCACGCGTTATTAAAGGGATTGTCATTGCTCTTGGATTTATTCTACCGGGAATTTCCGGAGGGGTTCTAGCAGCAATCTTAGGAATTTATGAACGAATGATTGGCTTTCTGGCCCATCCCTTTAAAGACTTTAAAGAAAATGTTTTGTACTTTATTCCAGTTGCCATCGGTATGCTTCTGGGAATCGGCTTATTTTCCTACCCGATTGAATACCTGCTTGAAAATTATCAGGTCTTTGTCTTATGGAGCTTTGCGGGTGCCATCATTGGTACAGTTCCTAGCCTTCTCAAAGAATCAACTCGAGAATCTGACCGAGACAAGATTGATTTAGCTTGGTTCTGGACAACCTTTATCATTTCTGGATTAGGACTCTATGCCTTAAATTTTGTCGTTGGAACCTTAAGCGCCAACTTTCTTAATTTCGTCCTAGCAGGTGCACTGCTGGCTCTTGGCGTATTAGTTCCTGGCCTCAGCCCATCAAATCTACTTTTGATTTTGGGTCTCTATGCTCCTATGTTGACTGGTTTTAAAACCTTTGACCTCTTGGGAACCTTCTTTCCGATTGGAATCGGGGCAGGTGCAACTCTCATTATTTTTTCAAAATTGATGGATTATGCCTTAAACAACTACCACTCACGCGTTTATCATTTCATCATCGGTATCGTCCTATCAAGTACCCTTTTGATCTTAATTCCAAATGCAGGAAACGCTGAAAGTATCCAATACACAGGCCTTTCTCTTGTTGGGTATGTCATCATCGCCTTCTTCTTTGCACTGGGAATCTGGCTTGGTATTTGGATGAGCCAATTGGAGGATAAGTATAAATAATGGCAAAAAAAGTTAAAATCAAAAAAACATTGGTGGAACAAATCCTATCTAAAGCAAGTATCCCACATCAGGGGATTCAAATCAATGCCCTAGAAGGAGAGCTTCCTCAAGGTTATGAACGAGATCAGATTTTCAAAACCTTGGCTCTTTTGGGAGACAAGACAGGACCAATTATCGGAATTGTCCCTATCACCCAACACTTGTCGGAAAAGAAACTAGCAAAAATTTCTGGCAATAAAAAAGTGAGCATGATTCCACAAAAGGACTTGGAAAAAACAACTGGTTACATTCATGGAGCAAATAATCCTGTCGGAATTCGTCAGAAACACAATTATCCCATTTTTATCGATAAGATCGCTCTAGACTTGGATCAAATGATTGTCTCTGCAGGGGAAGTTGGTCACAGCATTATCGTTGCTCCCCAAGACTTAGCTAGCTTTGTAAAGGCTGACTTTGCAGATATCTTGGAGGACAGCAAGTAATGAAACTCTACTTTGTCCGCCATGGCCGCACAGTCTGGAACCAAGAAGGACGCTTTCAAGGTGCTAGTGGTGATTCTCCCCTTCTTCCTGAATCCATTGACACCCTAAAACTACTTGGCCAGTATCTCAAGGATGTTCCTTTCGATCAGATTTATTCAAGTGATTTACCTCGAGCGGTCAGATCTGCCGAGATTATCCAAAGTCAACTCCAGACCCCCTGTCCTTTAGAAAGCGTTCCAAATCTCCGTGAATGGCAGCTGGGTAAGTTAGAAGGTTTAAAAATCGCAACCTTGGAAGCAATTTACCCACAACAAATCAAAGCTTTCCGATCTAATCTTGCTCAATTTGACACTCAAATGTTTGGAGCCGAATCCCTCTATAGCACCACGCAACGGACCATCCAATTTATCAAATCATTAAAAGATAGTCCAGCTGAGCGTATTCTAATTGTCGGTCATGGTGCTAATCTTACTGCCAGTATTCGTACTCTTCTAAGTTATAAAGAACCTCTTCTTCGTAAAGATGGAGGTCTAGCAAATGCCAGCCTGACAATTCTAGAAACCCATGATTTTGAAACATTTACGCTCGATACTTGGAATGATACTTCCTATCAATAACAGAACTTGATTTTATCGTCAAGTTCTTTTTAGTTTTGAAAGATTATCCGTGAATTTCTTGCTTATTTATGATAAAATGGGAGTATCGCAAAAAATGACTCATCGTATTCAATTTTGAGTAAAACTAGGAGGATCCCATGTCAACAGAACATATGGAAGAACTAAATGACCAGCAGATCGTTCGCCGTGAAAAAATGGCTGCGCTCCGTGAACAAGGAATTGATCCTTTCGGAAAACGCTTTGAACGAACTGCAAATTCACAAGAATTAAAAGATAAATTTGCCGACCTCGATAAAGAACAATTACATGATAAAAACGAAACATCTACTATCGCAGGACGCTTGGTAACCAAACGTGGTAAAGGTAAAGTTGGATTTGCTCACCTTCAAGACCGCGAAGGGCAGATTCAAATCTACGTTCGTAAGGATGCTGTCGGTGAAGAAAATTACGAAATCTTCAAAAAAGCAGACCTTGGTGACTTCCTTGGTGTAGAAGGTGAAGTGATGCGTACAGATATGGGAGAACTCTCTATCAAGGCAACCCACATTACACACTTGTCTAAGGCACTTCGCCCACTTCCAGAGAAATTCCACGGTTTGACAGACGTTGAAACAATTTACCGTAAACGTTACCTTGACTTGATTTCTAACCGTGAAAGCTTTGAACGCTTTGTCACTCGTTCAAAAATCATCTCTGAAATCCGTCGTTACCTTGACCAAAAAGGTTTCCTTGAAGTGGAAACACCTGTTCTTCACAACGAAGCTGGTGGTGCGGCGGCCCGTCCATTTATCACCCACCACAATGCCCAAAACATTGACATGGTGCTTCGTATCGCGACTGAGCTTCACTTGAAACGCCTTATCGTCGGTGGTATGGAACGCGTCTATGAAATCGGACGTATCTTCCGTAACGAGGGAATGGATGCCACTCATAACCCTGAATTTACTTCTATCGAAGTCTATCAAGCTTATGCTGACTTCCAAGACATCATGGACTTGACTGAAGGCATTATCCAACATGCTGCTAAATCAGTCAAAGGTGATGGTCCAGTTAACTATCAAGGTACTGAAATCAAAATCAATGAACCATTTAAACGTGTTCACATGGTGGATGCTATCAAAGAAATTACTGGTGTAGATTTCTGGCAAGACATGACTTTCGAGGAAGCCAAAGCTATCGCTGCTGAGAAGAAAGTTCCAGTTGAGAAACACTACACTGAAGTTGGTCACATCATCAATGCCTTCTTTGAAGAGTTTGTTGAAGAAACCTTGATCCAACCAACCTTTGTCTATGGACATCCAGTAGCTGTATCTCCACTAGCTAAGAAAAATCCTGAAGACCAACGCTTTACTGACCGTTTCGAGCTCTTCATCATGACTAAGGAGTACGGTAATGCCTTTACTGAGTTGAACGATCCAATCGATCAACTTAGCCGTTTTGAAGCCCAAGCTAAAGCCAAAGAACTTGGTGACGATGAAGCGACAGGTATCGATTATGACTACATCGAGGCTCTTGAATACGGTATGCCACCTACAGGTGGTTTGGGAATCGGTATCGACCGTCTTTGCATGCTCCTAACTGATACAACTACTATCCGTGATGTATTGCTCTTCCCAACAATGAAATAAATTCTTATCCTCTGGTACTTGCCAGAGGATTTTTTGATGCAAAAAGAGACTGAGGAAACACTCAATCTCTACTTTTCACTTCTTTCGTTGCCACATCTTCTCCAAACCATTTTTGGCTGATTTCCTGGAACTTTCCTTCTTGGTATAGTTGAACAAAGGCTTGGTTTAAAGCTTGTAGTAATCTCTTGTCTGCAGGTCTAACTCCGACCGCAAAGGATTCACTTTCAAATCCTGCTGAAAAGACATTGTAGTCATTTAATATACCCTCAGACTGGAGATAGTAATTAGCATACACTCGGTCAATCAACAAGGCATCAATCCGGTCATTTTTCAAATCAATCAAGGCCTCATTAAAACTCTGGTACTGATTGGCCTTCTGGTCTTTGACACGATTTTTCAGTAAATCTGGCTGGGCTTCAAAGTCTAAATAACCAGAGGAACCGGCTTGGGCTCCCAAAGTCTTATCCTTCATATCCTCTATTGAACGAATCTGCTGGCTTTTCTTCGCAACCAGAACTTGCTGATTTTCCATATAAGGAATGCTAAAGGCAACCTTCTCTCGGCGTTCATCAGTGGCAGAATAGCCATTCCAGATGGCATCTATGGTTCCATTTTGTAGCTCCGTCTCCTTCATATCCCAGTCGATTGGTTGAAATTGCACCTTGACACCTAATTTTTCAGAAACTGCTTGCGCCAAATCAATATCAAAGCCTGTATATTGGCCATTCTTTTCTTCAAATCCCATGGGTACAAAGGTATTGTCAAAACCAATAGTAATAGTCCCCTGCTCTTGATACTTATCCCAGTTATCCTGCTTTGGATCACTAGCCTTCTGAGTACAAGCCGTTAAAAAGAGAGTCAGGAGAGAAACCAATACTAAAGCAATTTTCTTATTAGTCATTGGCACCTCCTACTTGGGCTCAACTTTGAGAATCTGATCTGCGATATTTTCAGCGAATTGTAAATCGTGGGTAACCACAATCTGCGTCATCCCAAGTTTCCTATTTTGCAAGATCAGTTTTTCCACTTCCAAGCGTAATTCTGGATCCAGGGCAGAAGTTGGTTCATCGTAACCTATGATTTCTGGGTCAATCATCATAGCACGCGCCAAGGCCACCCGCTGCTTTTGCCCACCTGATAGTGAGAAGGGATAGGCATCTGCATGTCCTGCCAGCCCTAACTGTTCCAAGAGTCCACGTGCCTTCTTCTCTGCCTCTTCCTGCTTCATTCCCATTGTTTTCACAGGAGATAAGGTCAAATTGTCTAGAACTGATAAATGAGGGAAAAGTTGAAAATCTTGGAATACAAATCCCAGTAGATTTCGCTTCTCCAATTCATTCAGTTCCAAAGGTTCTCCATTATAAAAGATTTGTCCTGAATCGATGGTTTCAAGACCTGCAAGCATACGTAAGAGGGTTGTCTTACCTCCACCCGAAGGCCCAACGATAGCCAGGATTTGCTTTTCAGGAATTTTTAGACTGAAATTAGATAAAATTTGCTTTCCACCAAATCCCTTATTGATATTTCGTAATTCTAACATGGCAGCCTCCTATCTATAGTAACTGTACTTCTTCTCAACTTTTTTGGAAATGATTGTCACAATCCCAATCAAAATCAAGTAAATGGCTCCTGCCAAGAACATGGGAACAAGACTGGCATCACGGTTGGCAGCTGTTCGACTCGCCAAGATAAGGTCTGAAATTCCTAGAGCGTAGACCAGAGACGTATCCTTGACCAAACTCATAACCTCATTAAATACGCTTGGAAGAACAATCTTGGTCACCTGAGGCAAAATAATATAGCGCACTGTGTCAAAAGGATTAAACTTCAAAACCTTAGCAGCCTCATATTGACCTCTAGGAATGGTATCAATCCCCCCACGGAAGATTTCAGCAAAGTAAGCCGCATAATTCAAAACAAAGGCAATAATAGCCGCAGGAAGACGATCCAAACGAATCCCAATACTTGGTAGGACATAATAGATAAAGATTAATTGCAAGAGCAAGGGTGTTCCCCGCATAATCCAAATATAAATATTAATCAGATGATGGAGGGGCTTCCAATGGACTTGCAAGGCAAAGGCAATCAAAACGCCCAAGGGAATAGAAAAAATCAAGACCAGTGCAAAAACCTGTAAAGTCATGCTTGCACCGCTCAATAAACTTGGTAATATCTCAAACAAATAAGACATACTGCACCTCCTAAAAATAATTGTTCCTATTATAGCATAAATAAACAAAATAACCAAGAATTTTTGTAAAAAAATTCTCTTTGAAAAAGAAAAACTATATCTATCAAAAATGATTAGATACAGTTTTTAAAAATATATCCTTACAATGTCTCAAATAGTTCTTGCATTTGCACATCATCTGGAACCAGTTTTAAGTAAGCTTGAGCATTGACTTTTGCTTCCTCAAAGTAGCCCAGTTCACGCAAGAGATAGATATAGTGTTCTAGAAATTCTGGATTGTCTTTCAAATCTCCTACTAATTCTTGGTAATGCTCATAGGCAGTATCCAAATCGTCCATCTCTTGATAAGAACGAGCAACCATCCACTTGGTCAAAAGATTTTCTGGCTCATCACTTTGTAAGTCTAGAATGTCCTCATAACGTTCCTGTTCTAGATAAATAGTAGCCAAACGAAGTATGATTTCTTCCGTATCCTCAGCATCTTCTTTAGCAGTAAGGAGGTAGTTTTCTGCACCACTAGCATCATGTAATTCATAAGAAAATTGTGAAGCTGCTAACAAGAGTCTTGTTTCAAAAGGATTTTTCTCCAAGCCTTGCTTAGCGATACGCAGGGCTTCTTGAACCTGATGTTCCTTATGCAAGGCCTGACTATAACCATACTCATAGCCTTCAAAGTCAGGAGAAATGGTATCAATCTGCTTAAAATAGAGAACAGCTTTTTGGTATTCTTCTCTATCAAAGTAAAGACTGGCTAACTCAAAAGCTGTTAGGTCATCGTACTCTAACTCCAGGGCTTTTTCTAAAAACTCTGTGGCCGTTTCAAATTTCCCTAACTGAGCATAGGCAAAGCCAATCCGTTGATAGGTAGAAATGCCCGTTTGCTCATAAATCGAACGATTATCTAACTGGGCGTAGCCTTGAATAGCCTCTTGGTAATTTTCCAACTCACTATCCAACTCTGCTAAGCCCAATATCAAGAGAGGATCCTCTGAGTAGGTCAAAGCCTCCAGCAGTTTCTCACGCGCCACATCTGTCAAACCTTCCAACTGGTAAAGGTCTGCCTTCAGAGCCAAAGCAGAAACATACCAGTCACTGTCAGCTTGGATTTCCTCAAGATAAGCAAAGGCTTCTTCGATTTGACCATCCTCGCTAGCAATAGCTGCTAGATTAAGATTAACATCTGGAAAATCCTCTACAATTCTCAGGTAAATTTCCTTGGCCTGAGGATAAAAACCAATCCCTTCAAGATAGGTGGCTAACTCATACAAAAGGTCACTTGGATCATTTTCTAAAGCTTTGACGAAATAATGTTCTGCCTTAACTAAATCTTGCTCTTCCAAAGCCTGTAACATCTGTTGACTATTGTTCACTCTTTACTTCCTCTCCCTCTACTTCATATAAACCACTAACTACCTTATACCATTCGAAAATGGCTGAAATGACAACTTTAGCAGAAGCATAAACCGGAATACCGAGTAAAACTCCCCAGATACCAAACATGGATCCTGAAGTTAACAAAACAAAGAGAACATTAATAGGATGGATGTTTAATTGACTTCCCAAAATCAATGGAGAGACAAAACGACCTTCAATAGTTTGTTCTACGATAAAGACAATCACTACTTTCAAAAGCATGACTGGCCCTGCAATCAAGCCCAATACTAGGGCAGGAAGCATGGCTAGGAAACTACCCAAATAAGGAACCAGATTTAGAATACCAGCAGTAACCCCCAACGTAACTGCATAGCGTAGACCAATAATCTTGAAGAAAATCATAAACATTACCGCTACAATAATAGCCACTGTTACTTGCCCTCTAACATAGTTAGACAACTGTTGATTCACATCTGATAAAACTTGTCCAACAGGTTCTTTCAATTTCGTTGGCATGAATTGGGTCAAATAGTGACGTAGTCCTTTTCCATCACGTAAGAGATAAAAGAGCATGAAAGGAACGATAATCAAGGCAACAATCACTTGAGAAGCCCCGCTAATAAAGGCGCTCACCCAGTTGACTGCTTGAGATGAAACCTTACTTGCCCAAACTGTAGCCTGACTTGAGAAGTTTGTCAAAACTTGTTCTAACTGAGGTCTGAAATCATCTGGTAAACGCTTGGTTACCAGATCATCAATAACTCTATCAGCATCTTCTAGGTAGACTGGAACATTCCTTGCAAAACTTAAAACCTGACGTTGCAGATTTGGAATAGCTACTGCCAAGCCCCAAATGATAAAGAGAGCGATGATGACAAAGACAATACTAATCGCTATGACACGATTGATTTTGTGTTTCTCTATCCAATCAACTATAGGATTTAATAAATAGTATAGCAAACCAGATAGAATGACTGGCAACATCACGACTGCCAAAAAGTCTAAAACAGGTGAAAATAGAAAACTAATCTTACTTAAAATAAAAAGATTGAGTCCCAATAACAAAGTTACTAAGAATACCGTAATTGCCTTGTTATCCAAAAACCACTTGAAAAACCAAGATAGGCTAAAATGTTTCTCTTTTTGCTCCATAAATACTTCCTTTCTTTTGTTCTCTCATTATACCATTTTTAAATCAAAATAACTCTTTTTTAAAGTGCTTACAAAGTAGTTACATGGAGACAGCGACATAAAAAATCCCCTCAAAAGAGGAGATTCGATTAGTCTTGAATATGACGGTCTAAGTTCTTCTGATAATCAGCATTGGATTTGCCTTTTTCATCAGCAAATTTCTTGCGGAATTCATCCATTTCTTTGGAAGTGACAATCTTATCTTGGAGTTTAAGATATTTATAACTGTTATCTCCTGTTTTGTCACCAATCCAACCATCAGCACCACTACCTAATACTTTCTTCGTTACTAACATTTGGGCACCGTCTGAGTGTACAGGAATAACTAGAGCACTATCTGTTAACCAAGCTTGCGCCTTAGCATATTTAGAATAACGTTTTTGCAGATCTGTTTTTTCACTATTTGCATCATCAATCAATCCTTTGTATTTATCCAATCCAACTGTTTTAATGGCTGGATTGTCTGTTCCTGGTGCTACACCAAGAGAGCCGAGGAGACTTGGACCTGAAGTTGGATCAAATACATCTAGATAAGTTGATGGATCTGCATAATCCGGACTCCAACCACTATTAACATTAATGTCCCAATCAACATTATTATTTGATGTTGCTAGAACAGTCATGTTTCCCAATTCATCATCAGAAACCTGTTGAATGTCAACAACTACATTTTCAGAGCCCAAGGCTTCTTCAATGGATTGTTTATAAGACTGAGCTTGATGGATAAAATCTGTCTGAGTCGATGAAACTGGAAGATCTAAATGAATTGGGAACTGTACTCCATCAGCTTGAAGGGTTTTCTTAGCAACTTCAAACTTAGCTTTAGCCTTGTCTACATTATGAAGTGAATCTTGGGCATCATCAAGACTGACATCTTTCCAGACATTATCCAATTTATCCAATTCTGTCTTAGTAACTTGACCAAATGTTTGATCTCCTACTTGAACAAATGTTGGAGGAGTGAAACTTGTCCGTAACTTACGAGGTCCTACTTCATCACCAAATACTTGAGAAATCCCTGCTTTACGATCTACCGCAAAAGCCAAGGCTTGACGGAAATCTTTGTTTAACAAGGCTTTCTTAGTAGAAGTTTTTTCTGCATCACTTGTTTTAGCAGTGTGATTGTAATTTACACGGTCGATATTGGTTGAGATATAAAAAACTCCTCCACGCTGTTGACCATACACAATATTATCCTTGTATTTTTCTTTTAGACGTTCATAGTTAGCAGAGTTTTTAAAGAGTGGTGCAGCTGGATAGTGTCCCTCATCAAAACCGCGTCCTAGAGAGTCTGCATCTTGACCATCAAAGAAGGATAACTTGATATCATCAATAAAAACATTTTGTTTATCCCAGTAGTTTTGATTTTTGGTCATTTCGATAGAAGACTTAGATGTAAGACCTTTGAGGAGATAAGGCCCATTGTATAGAATGCTCGTTACATCCGTTGGTTTACCAAAGTCCTCTCCTTTAGAAGCTAAAAAGTCTTCATTAACTGGTGCAAGGACTCCCATTGTTGTTTTTGAATTCCAGAAAGATTCTGGATGATTCAAAGTATAGACTACAGTATAATCGTCAGTTGCTTTTACCCCAACACTAGAAAAATCTGTTGTTTTCCCATTTACATAGTCATCCAATCCTTTGATAGAATCCTGTACGAGATAAAGAGCCTGTGATTTCTTATCTGCTGCATGTTTCAGACCAGTCACAAAGTCTTGAGCCTTGACTTCACCATACTCTTCCCCCTCATTGGTATACCATTTGACACCCTGACGGATTTTATAGGTATAGGTCAAACCATCTTTGGAAACAGTCCAATCTTCTGCAACTGATGGAACAAGATTGCCATATTGGTCATTTTCAAGCAAACCGTCAATAACGTTACCTGTGACCTGTTTAGTGCTGACATTTCCAGAAACTGTATAATCCAAAGTAACAGGATCTAATGAGAATACATAGGCATAAGTAACTGGTTTAGTTGCTGGTTTAGTTGCTTCTTTATTACCATTACCAGATGAACACGCTACTAGCACTGCTGCCGAGAGTACAGCAACTCCTGCTGCTAAGAAAACACGTTTTTTCATAAACAAACTCCTTTGCAATTTGTATAAGATTATTATAGCACTTTTATTAAGTAAATCAATGAAAACATTTCTAATATTATCATCAAAAGAATTAGGTAAAGCTCTTGCTAATCTTGATTTCTTTATACTTCCATTTTTGTGATATAATAGTCTTATCTTTTGTATAGAGGTAAAGTTATGAAAAAAACTGTTTATTTTGGAACTTATACACGTCGGACTTCCCAAGGGATTTACAAGGCAGACTTTGATACAGAAACTGGTCAGCTTTCAAATCTAGAACTTTTTGCTACTGAGCCAAGTCCAACCTACCTTGCCTTTGACCAGCACCAACATTTATACACTGTTGGTAGTCAAGACGATAAGGGTGGAATTGCAGCATATCAAACTAATGGTAACTTATTAAATCACGTCGTTGAAGAGGGAGCCCCCCACTGTTATGTTGCCGTTGATGAAGAGCGTGATTTGGTTTACGCGGCAAACTACCACAAGGGACAGGTCCTTGTTTATAAACGTCAGGAAGATGGTCGTCTTCTACTTAGTGATGTTGATCAACACAGTGGCCAAGGTCCACATGAAAATCAAGCTTCACCCCATGTTCACTTTACAGATTTAACACCTGACCACTATCTAGTGACCTGTGATTTGGGTACTGACCAAGTCATCACTTATGACCTTGATCAAGAAGGAAAATTATCTAAGCTCTATACCTATCACAGCCAGCCAGGATCAGGCTCACGCCATATCATTTTCCATAACCACTATAAAATCGCTTATCTCATTTGTGAACTCAATAGCACTATTGAGGTTCTAATCTACGATGGTGTTGGCGAATTTGAACGCATGCAAGTCATTTCAACTCTACCAGACGGTTATGAAGGCTTTAATGGTACTGCTGCTATTCGTCTCTCTAAAGATGGTAAATACCTCTACGCCTCTAACCGTGGTCATGATTCTATCGCAGTATATACAATCCTTGCGGACGGTAGCTTAGAGTTGTTAGAAATCGTTCCGACACATGGTCAGACTCCACGTGATTTTGATTTGACACCAGACCAAGAATTTGTCATTGCTGTCCATCAAGACTCTGACAATGCAACCGTCTTTAAACGCAATTCTGAAACTGGACGTCTAGCAGAACTTTCCAACGACTTCCATGTGCCAGAAGCAGTCTGCATCAGTTTTGCCCCTTAAGAAAACATAAAAAAACGGACTCTATAATATTTGTAGTGGGTAAATCCCCTATGGATATTATGGAGCCTATTTTGTTGTAGAAAAAAAGTCCCATAAGATCTATAACGAAAAGCGACCAAACAACTCATTAGAAAGATTCATATGGAACAATTACATTTTATCACAAAACTGCTAGATATCAAAGACCTCAATATCCAAATTATGAATCAATTTCATCGAAAGTCTCATGAATACAAGGCTATCAAGCGCTACTGGAAACTCATCCAACAAGATAGTCGGAAAATAAGCGATAAACGTTTTTATCATCCTACTTTTCGTATGCACTTGACGAATAAAGAGATTTTAGACAAGCTTTTGGGCTATTCAGAAGACTTGAAACACCACTACCATCTCTATCAACTCTTGCTTTTTCACTTCCAGAATAAAGAGTCTGACAAATTTTTCGGACTCATTGAGGACAATCTAAAGCAGGTTCATCCTCTTTTTCAGACTGTCTTTAAAACCTTTCTAAAGGACAAAGAGAAAATCGTCAACGCTCTCCAATTCCCTTATTCAAACGCTAAATTAGAAGCGACTAACAATCTCATCAAACTGATCAAACGCAATGCCTTTGGGTTTCGGAACTTTGAAAACTTCAAAAAGCGGATTTTTATTGCTCTGAACATCAAAAAAGAAAGGACGAAATTTGTCCTTTCTCGAACTTAGCTTTTCTTCAACCCACTACAGTTGACAAAGAGCCAAAAAAAGAAGATGACGAATCATCTTCTTAAAAACTATGAGTTTTTAGTCTTCTTTTTTCTTGCGAGAAAGAAGTCCAAATCCACCTAGGGCTCCAAGAAGTCCAAGCGCTGCGAGGCTAGCGTTAGCTTCTGTACCTGTGTTAGGCAATTCTTTAGCCACTGTATTCACGTTAGATGTTTCTTGGTTAGCGTTTGCTGCTTGAGTAGCTTGATCATTAGCTGAAATTGCATGATTAGTTGATGAAGAAACTTTAGCCATGAAGTCTTCGATACGTTTCACCATTGCATCCACTTCTGCTTGAGTTGCATTTGCATTGGCAAATACTTCTTTAGCGGCTGCTAATAATGCGTTCGCTTCTTTCATAGTTTCTGCATCAAGCTTAGCTGATTCTTGGATGATTAACTTATCCAATTGACGGATAGCACCTTCTAACTTAGCTTTGTCCACTTTCACGTCAGTGTTATTAGCTCTGTTATTGCCAGAAGTTCCATTTCCGCTACCACTACTATTGCCTCCATGGTATGAAGCAGATTGACGTAGTTCAAAGATATCTTTAGACAAGATAGTAAATACTTTACCATCCTTAAGAATAACAGTCGCATTACCTTTATCGTCAAAGACAATATCTAAGATATCTAGATTTGCATTAGCTGAAATAATTCTTGCTTTAGCATTTGCTTTATCAGCATCTGTCAAGTTATCTAGATCTGCTACAAGTGTCTTGGCAAAATTCATATTGAGATTATTTCCACCGTTAACTCCTGTCGCATCCTCTGAATCTTTAACCAAGTTTTCAGCTGCAATCGTTGCTGTCTTACCTGATGGTGTTGTAACAGTCGCATTACCCTTATCATCCACTACTACAATCGCTCCCGGATTAACTGCTTCCACAGCAGCCTTAATCTTAGCAATTTCTTCTGGAGTTAAGTTATTCTTATCTACTACCAGTGTACGTACAGCAGGAATATTAACACCACTTTGTTCAGATAGGTCAGTAAGTTTTTCTGTTGGAATAACTAGATCTTTAGCTGGAATGACCGCTGTCTTACCATCTTTCGTTGTGACAGTCGCATTACCTTTGTCATCTACTACAACCGTAGCTCCTGGGTTAACGGCTGATACTGCTTTCTTAACTGCTTCTTTTTCTGCGTCAGTTAAAGCATCTTTATTAGCAACTGCTGTTTTAATCGCCGGTGTGTTGATATCATTGCCTGCATTTGGTTTAGACGCCGCTTCTGCTGTCTTCGTCAAATCAGCTGCTGGAATAACCGCTGTCTTACCTGAAG